>CAZORO010000144.1:0-10782 GCA_964581845.1 uncultured bacterium | reverse complement strand
TCTTGTTCAGACGGATGGAACAACCCGATACTCCCGTTCAACAACACCTGGTTCCACATGTACTCATGGTAAGGGCATCGAGTGGGGTGTGCGTGGAAAGACGGCCAGCTGGTGTGAATGCTTGATTTATTACCTTTGTACACCGGAGCAGAGATCCAACACGCACCTTCCTGGAGCATCCATGAGAGACCCTGCTGCCAGGCACTTTGAAGTTATTCTCCTTTTCCAGCTAGAATCATCTTCTGGACAAGTCCACCTTCCTCATAAAGGGAAGTGAGAGGTTTTCTATTGATTGCAGCGGGAACGGCCCACAGGATCGTGTTCTGATAGTAATCACTCCCTACTGTACGGATCCCGCCATTGGTCGCATGAAGCATATTGGTTTGGTCCCAGCCGATTTTTTGCGTGGAAAATTGGTTGTACAAGCAGCGCCGGAGAATCTCAAGTCCGGTGTTTTTGTTTCCGTGATAGAGGAATGTCATCCCAAGCATGTATATCTCCGGTACAAAAATGCCGTAACCAGCCATTTGTGGAGTTCCATCGGGATTGGCGAAGCTGACGGCGCCGATTGAATCAACCAAACAGGTTCTCTCAATCGTTTCAAGGCCAAGGGTGAACCTGGAGCTATTAAAAATCCCTGGTAGTCCATGCAGCAATGCGACCCATTCAGCGTCGAACTGGTTGGCCATGATGTCAGCATTCTTCTTTCCAGTTTCTGGTTCATAAGCTGTGAGGTAGGATCCGGTTGTTTCATTCCACATTTTGCCCTCCATCGAATCCGTTCCCAGCTTGAACCACATCCGGCATTGGTCCATGAATTCAGTGTCTCTAGCCGCTTGGGCCATGCATTGGGTCATTTGGAGCTGAGACAGCCGGAGTCCTCCCGCATGAGCGGTCATCCCGAACCAGCCTGAGTGTTCCCACCATTCCTCACCCTTGTTTCCCTCGGGCATGCTGATGACATGATCCGGTCCTGAGCGCAGAGACATGCTGTATGAGGTGCTTTTCTTGACCGCTGGGTAGCAAAGGTCCAGCACCTCTTTTCGATAGCCGGAGCGTTCCCAGTACCGGTAGTTCAGATCGGCGAAGCAGAATCCATTCAACATCACCTGCCAGGCATAATCCAAAGGTTTCGACATGTCGGCGCCCCATCCCCAGTTGAAGGCCGCCGCGCCATCCTCACGCTGGTAATGAAGATGACCACGAAGGTTGAGTTCCGCCAAATCAGGAAAGAAGAACAGGATGGGCAGGGTTCCGTACCAGGTGCACGGAAGACACTCCATCTGTGGGCAGCCACGTGGACTCTCAATCATTCCGAATAGACCTTGGGGGGAACACCATGAGCTGATAGGCGAGCTGGGCAATGCCCATAAGCTGGTCTCTGTGATCAGGTAGAGAGAATTGATTAACCCATCCTGTAGCCACCCTGGGATTGTTTTCTCCGAGTAAACAACCTGCTGCCAGGAAAGGACACGCCGCAGAAGGGACTTATGATTTCTCGCCATTCGTTGAGCAACCTCCGTTGCATTCTGGTATCGAGCCGCATAAGCCCTCGTGTAAGTGGTTTCAGGGGTGCCCTTCCATGTTGGGGAATACCAGGCCAGGATGAAATGGATGACCTTGTCTTCATTGGAACCAAGGTCGAAGTCCACGGCCACGGATGCTCCAGAATGGTCATAGACGTCGTTCGGTGGGGGTTCTTTTTCCGAGCCGGTACCCGAAGCGCTGGATTTCGGAGCCACCTCAGGAAGACCCTCCGCTATCCGGCTCCAGGAGGTCCCTGATTGGCTGAGACTCCCTCCAGTTCGTACCCTTGTGTCAGTTTCCACTACTCCAAGAACAAATCCGGCTCCTCCGCGTCCGGTGATCGAAATTCCATGAATTCCATCTGTAACAGACTTGCGGAAAAATTCCTCCTCCACCAGTTCCGGCCATCCCGGAGAGCACCAGCCATTCAGTCCCCCAAAGTTTGGCCAGACCACCGGTTTCAAGTTCCTATCCGGAGCGAGAATAGCCCACTGCGGGTGTGTGCCCATATGTGTTGGTCCAGGGAAGCTGAATGCGAGAGTTCCCCTGCGTGGTTCGGCTTCCTTGTTCCGCAGGTGTACTTCAAAAACAGCTGCTGGGATATCGGATGCGAGTGTGTCGCCCGGTATGAAGGGAGACCAGGCTCGTAGACCGATACTGATGGGACAATCGGTTTCATACTCCAGATCCGCTACGGGGTAATGTCCCCAGTAGTGGATGGCCTTAGCCGGTTTTACTGATTCGAG
Organism: uncultured bacterium; assembly: GCA_964581845.1. Classification (GTDB taxonomy): domain Bacteria; phylum Hinthialibacterota; class Hinthialibacteria; order OLB16; family OLB16; genus OLB16. Next base: position 8,509 of record CAZORO010000144.1, on the reverse strand, counting down.
CGGAGTCAAATGAGCAACCCATTCCTTGGGGTCCACCTCATCACGTGGATCGCAGTTCCCCTGTATGTCACCCCCAGCGATATACTTTTCATCGGCAAGAACCCATGTTTCGCCGCCTGTTGAGATTCCCAAGAAGGGTGTTAACAACTGAGGCCTGCGGGGCAAAGGGATGAATATCGAGCTGAAGCCGAGAACTCCCCCCGCCTCGATATCCAGACATCCTGTCGAGGTTCCTCCAAGGGCTACCCCACTGGCGGGTGGTTTCCCGCCTGAGTACACCATCCCCGTGACAGGGGTAGAGAAACCTTGAGCATCGAACTCAGTCCATTCGTTTTGGGGAAGGTTCAAAGGGAAAAGCGTTTGTTGGGAGCTATCCGGCTGGGAACCCCCAGCCTTTGCTCCCATGAGTGGATCGATAATCACAAATAGGAGAGCAAATGTGAGGTATGCGTTTTTTCTAGTCCAATACATTAGAAAAGACTCCTTAACTCTTCACATCGAAAGGTCATGTGAATCATTTTACCTATCAGAACTATGAGACACCCCGCTTGGAAACCATATCACCAGCGAGAGTTGCTTTAGTTATACGAGGAACACGCGCCGCCGGGAGAGTCAGAGGAACCACATGATGGTGTTTCCTCTCAGTATTCTTGCCAATGTGTGACTCCCGTAGTTTTCTCAGTCGCGGTCGGGGTGGGCGTCCTAATGGGGGTGACCGAAGGAGTTGGTGTACCCGTTCTGGTGGGAGTGGGAAGAGGAGTCTGGGTGTTTGTCGCTGAAGGAGTTGGACTGAGAGTAATGGTCCGTGTGGGAGTGAATGAAGATGTCGGGGTTCCCGTCTGGGTATTTGTGCTCGTGGGTGGCGGAGGGGGAATGGTGTTTGTTGGAGTGGGTGTATTTGTGAAGGATTGGGTTGCAGTACTTGTTAGGGTGGGGGAGTCTGTTGGAGTTTCTGTTGGGGTACTTGTGTTGGTTGGTGATGGTGTCTCAGTCGGAGTGGGAGTTGGGGGAGATGCCCCGATGCTGAAAGAGAAGTCGCTGGACTTGCACATGCCTGTCGAGCGGTCGAAGGCATGGAGACGGTATATCCCCTTGGCCAGATTGGGGATGACCCAAAAGATGGGATCGTCGCTGACCTTCCAAGGTCCTCCCGTTACCCAATTTCCGCCTGCGGTGCCACCGGCACAGAAAAGGTCGATCAGCGGAGGTGTGAGGACAAACCTGTTTGAAGAGGAACGGCCTACCAGGTGAATTTCGTGGGTCTCGCCTATCACCCAAGGAACGCTCACTGAATCGGGCGTCGTGATCCGAATGTCAAACTCAATGGGGGATTTCACCGGACCGCCCAGAGGATCAGCACACACCCCCAAGCTTGCCAGTACAGCGGGCGACGTCTGCCAGGGAGTAGGTTTTGTCCCCAGACGTAAGGAAGGGAAATTCAAGGATGAGAAGACCTGTGGAATAGTGGTTGTACCTGTACCGGGACCGGAGTCTGCACCCCCTGGCACAGGGAGAATCGCAACCCCCAGAATGAGGCCGCATATCGAGCCAGCGAAAAGTGTTTGTCTCACGCCAGCGAAAGAAGTCATTGAAGTCATCTCGAAGGGGTGGCTAGAACCCTCTTATTTCATGGGATTGTCTTCAACACGATCTGGATTCGAGACAATGGCTATCTCTTGATCGAGTGGCTCACCCGAGGGCAACTCCCGTATGTAAAACATTTCCACTAGTAGGAAATTGAGGGAGACCTCTTCGAGTGGGAGAGATTCACCTCCCACAGTGCCTCCCGGACGCACCGAGCTGATAAGGACATCCCTCATGACATATTTCATATACCGGGTGATTCCTTCCGGGCTTGCTGGATCCTCTGGAGGGACAACGAGCTCGAGTGTCACAGCCGGAATGGTTTGTCCATTCGCACAAGCCAAGGCCAGTTTTGGCGAGGATTTGTCCAAATTCTTAACCACAGTTAAGTCTTGAACACTTCGTCCTCCGCCACCCGAACTGGAACCTCCTCCAGGTTGGGAGCAGCCCCAGCTGAAGCTTACCACATCGATCCACTCCCTGTGTTTGTTATCCGTGCTTTCCCCCTTAACTCCATCAATCTTCATGAACATATCCACTGCCGCCCATGACGTAGGAGCCGATATTCCCACCATGACCACTCCTGCTAAGACGTAGATCAACAGAATTTTCAACAAACGCGGGTTCTTCATAGGAGAGCCCTCCTCTTGAATGGTTGAACATCCCAAGGTTGGGCTAGGGGTAGGTTGGAGAGCAGAAATCGCCGTTATCTGGTATTAGGATACAACCACCATGGATGACGTCAATGAGTTTTTTTGCCGTTGGGATTGACCTCCAATCGCCAACCTACCCCCTTTCCTCTCAAGGTTAGGTTACGATAATTTTCTCTTAAACAGAAAGTCTTGGAGATACAGAAAGGAAACCATGTCATCTAAAGTTGCTGTTGTGACTGGAGGGACCCGGGGCATCGGGAAAGCGATTGTCGAACGCCTCCTCAAGGATGGGTTCGTTGTGGTTTTTACGGGACGGAGCGAAGAGAGCGTCGCCAAGGCCATGGAGGGATCTCCGAATGGGGCCAAGGGCTGTGCCTGCGATGTGGCTGATGTCACTGCGGTACGCGCCCTTTTCGAGCAGGTGCTCAAGGACTACGGGCGGATCGATGTGCTAGTCAACAATGCTGGTATCACCCGTGATGGACTTGTCTTCCGCATGAAACCGGAGCAGTGGGATGAAGTGCTGAACACCAATCTCAAGGGAGCTTTCCTCTGTGCTCAGTCAGCGGCGCGTCCCATGATCAAGAACCCGGAGGGGGGGCGTATCATCAACATCAGCTCGGTGATTGGACTGATGGGTAACGCGGGTCAGGCCAACTACGCCGCTTCCAAGGCTGGACTCATCGGCCTCACTAAGTCTCTTGCCAAGGAGTTCGCCTCGCGCAATATCCTGGTCAATGCCATTGCGCCGGGTTTCATCGAGACTGACATGACCGCCGTGATCTCCGAGGAGTTGAAAAAGAAGATCCATGCCGATATCCCGCTCGGACGGATGGGCACACCGGAGCAAGTTGCCTCGGTCTGCTCCTTCCTGGCCGGCCCGGACTCCTCGTATATCACCGGGCAGGTGTTGACAGTGGATGGGGGAATGGTGATGTAAGTTAGTTGGTGTTGGGAGATAACACGATGGAAGATAATGAGCTCTTGAGTTTGTTGCATGATCTTGAATCCGATCGAGTCGAACGCAAGGAGTCTCTGTCCGATCCGGGGAAGATCAGGGAATCTATCTGTGCTTTCTCCAATGATATGCCGGATCACAAGAAGCCCGGAGTGATCTTCATTGGGGTCAAAGATGATGGCTCCAGCGCGGGTTTGAAGATTTCTGATGAGTTACTCTTGACTCTCTCCGATATGCGCTCGGATGGAAATATTGTCCCCATACCTTCCATGTCTGTCCAGAAGAGAGTTCTTGAAGGTGGTGTGCTCGCGGTGGTTGAGGTGAATCCCTCTGAGTTTCCCCCAGTCAGGTACAAGGGCCGTGTTTGTATCCGGGTTGGCCCCCGGCGTGCCGTGGCCTCACCTGAGGAAGAACGGCGGTTAGTCGAGAAGCGTAAAGCACGCGATTTACCATTCGATTTACAACCCATCGGTTCAGCCTCTCTTGCTGATCTCGATTTAGACCTGTTCCGAAGAAGATATCTTCCATCGGCGGTGGATCCAGAAGTCTTATTGGAGAACAACCGGTCCGAAGAGGAACAACTGGCCTCCCTGCGTTTCATTACCGCGGACCCGGCACCGAAGCCCACTGTGGTTGGTATCCTGACGATTGGGAAGGCTCCCACTGATTTTGTCCCCGGAGCCTATATCCAGTTTTTACGCATCGAGGGTAGAGAGCTTTCCGATCCAATCTCCGACCAGAAACAAATCCGTGGTCCACTCCCAGAGTGTATCAAGTATCTGGACCTGATTCTTTCCGCGAACATTCGTGTGTTCACAGATATCATCTCTCAATCGATCGAGGTCCGTAAACCAGACTACCCCCTCGAGGCCCTTCAACAGCTAACACGTAACGCAGTGATGCACCGTGACTACTTGGGTTCGAATGCACCGGTCCGAGTGACCTGGTTCTCGGACCGCGTGGAGATTCTGAATCCCGGTGGTCCCTATGGACAAGTGACCCGGATGAATTTTGGAACTCAAGGTATTACAGACTACCGAAATCCCAGTATCGCCGAGGCCATGCGGAATCTTGGCTTTGTTCAAAAGTTTGGAGTGGGGCTTCTTCTCGCACGCAAAGCACTCCAAGCCAACATGAACCCTCCTCTGGAGTTCGATGTCCAAGACACGAATGTGCGTGTGATAATAAGGAAACGGATTTGAAGGTGCGCAAGTTCCCCCTTCATTGACACCCACCCCAAGCGTCCCTATCCTAAGTAAGTCTGCGTGTGTAGACCGCTTTTTTCTGAGTACTTCTAAGGCGGTTGCTTGTGTCCAAAATTCTCTTCATTAACTGTTATGATGACATGATGCTGGCGCTACGGACCATGTCGGCGCAGCTTCAAGCCGATGGTCATGTGGTTTCCTTATTGGCACTGCGCCACTTGGAGGACTGCTTCACCCCATGCGTCCCCCCCCTGATGCACCCAATATACAACTACTCCCTTCAGACCACCCAGAAGGAAGTGGACCATGTGATGACCGTGTTTGAAGAGGTCGACCCGGACTGGGTCGGCTTTTCGGTCACCTCAAATCATATCGGACTGATCCGGTACCTTGGCAACCTGTTCAAGGAGGCTAAGCCGGGTATCCCCATTGTCTGGGGAGGAGCGGATGTCTGGTTTAATGCCGAAGAGGACAGCCATTACGCCGATGTCATCGTGCTCTCCGAGGCCGATGCGATCATCAATGATCTGGCCAAGGCCCTGGATGGCGATAAGGACCTCGCGGCTGTTCCGGGCATCTGGTTCAAGGACCGCTTCGGAGAGATCCATAAGAATCCTCCACTGGATCCTTTTGAGGATCTGGAGAGCCTTCCCCTTGGCGATTGGTCAGTGGACCACTTTTATGAAGTCTCCGCCGATCAGCTTTTCCGTCATGGCTACCACCCCATCAGCATGGTTGGACAGGGCTTCCGGAATGTGATGACCGCGCGGGGATGCCCCTTTACCTGCTCGTTTTGCTGCAATGGATACGAGAAGGAAGATGTCTACCTTTCCCGCCTGGGACGTCAGCGATCGGTGAATAATGTGATCGCCGAGCTCAAGCATCTCATGAAGGTCTCTCCCGGTACCGGGATGATCTACTTCAGTGATGAAGTCTTCCCGATGAACCGCCGTTGGGTTGAGGAATTCGCTGATGTCTATAGGAGCGAGATCGGTCTTCCCTTTTCTTGTTATGCCTACCCGACTACGGTCAAGCCTTGGTTCGCCCAGGCCTTGGCGAGGATGGGGGAATGTTATGTCCAGATGGGTATCCAAAGTGGGAGCGACCGTCTTAACCGGGAGGTTTTCCATCGTTTCGCCACTCAGGAAGACGCGCTCGTGGCTGGGCGCGTCTTCGCCGACCATGGTATCCTTTATAGCGTGGACATGATTGGCTACAACCCCTTCGAGACCGAGGAGGACTACCGCGAAAACCTTAAAATGCTGTTGAAAATGCCCAGGCCCTTCCTCTTCCAGTCGGTGTATGAGCTCATGTTCTGGAAGAACTTTCCCATCACCGACCGGGCCTTCGCCGCGGGCATCCCTCTGGTTCAGACCAATGAACACACCTGGCTGAGCGCGCCCAAGAAAGAGTACCCCTTCTGGCATGCCTTGCTGGTGATCGCGGGCATGTTCCAAACCATCTCCCCGGATCTGGCTTCTTCTTTTGTGGATAATCCTCTCTATCGTGAGCGGCCAGAGTTACTCACCGAGCTCATGCAACAAATGCAGCTGATGAACTATACCCGTACCGTAACAGGCAACTGGCAGTACAAGGACAAACACATCCGTGACTTGGAGACCTACTACATGCGGATGGAGGGCAGCCGCGCGGTGAAGGGCTACTTCGCGGTCAAAGAGCGTGTAACCGGCTTGGTCGAGTCAGGTGTGAGGATCACACGCAACCTGCTGGACCTGCCCTCCCGGTTCCGTCCGAAAGATAACGGTCAATCCGCTACCGCGGAGCTCCAAACAATTTTCGCCGAACACCGTGCCGACATGGCCCATCGCAAAGCTGCCTTCGAGAATGGCAATGGCAAGCGTGTGGCTCCCTTGGAGGGAATGACTCAAGCCGAGGGGATTGTCGGAACTAAAGGGACCAATGGCACCGCCATGGGCAAGAAGGAAACCCGTAAACGCTTCCACTACCCCAAGGCCGCGGAGGTCCGTGTGGGACGCGCCATGGGGGATGTCAAACGCGAGGACACCCCTTAACAGCTTGAAGGGATAGCCGTGGATTCCCGCCTTCGCGGGAATGACGGATAGGGCATAACCTTTCGAAAACCGTCATTCCCGCGAAAGCGGGAATCCATGGTTTCATCATAACTTCAAGCATTTCATAGGCTGTAACCCCGAGTTCTGACCGCTTTACCACTCTTTCACCGGGTGCTTAAATTTCCTCCATCTGTTCCCTCCAGCGGGAGGGATGTCTGTACTCCCTTTCCAGGAGTCCTTTCGATGTTTCACCAAACCTTGATCCGTTATTTCTCCATCTGTCTTCTTGTTGTTGTGGCCAATCCTTTCGCCCAAGCATCCAATGTCCGTGACTATGGCGCCTTGGGAGATGGCAAGAACGATGACACGGCGGCCTTCCAGAAGGCACTGGATGAGGCCGAGAAGACAGGCGATTTAGTAACCGTTCCCGCCGGGCAATATGTCATCCGGGGCCAGCTGCGGATCCCTGCAGGGGTCACGCTCGAGGGAACCTGGCGTGGCCAACACACCTCGCAGTTGGATAAGGGATCAGCCTTGTTGGCTTACAGCGGGAGAGACATTGAGGAGAGCACCCCCTTCATCAGCCTCTATACCGCGAGCTGTTTGAAAGGGATGACCATTTTCTACCCAGAGCAATCAGTTGAGGACATTCACCCCTATCCCTGGACCATCCAGGGACGTGGTCAACACTACAATGTGATCGACACGGTGATTGTGAACGCTTACAACGGTATCGACTGCGGGACCTATCACAACGAGGGCCACCACTTGCGGAATGTCTTTCTCTGCGCGGTGAACAAGGGGGTGTATATCGACTACTGTTCAGACATCGGACGGCTGGAGAATGTCCATATTCATAATGTCTACTGGTGGCGTGTCTCCGAACCTTACACTCTGAAACAAGGACTGGCGGAGAAGCTGGAAAAGTACACCCTGGAGCACCTGGAGGGTTTCATCATTGGGCGCACCGACTGGGAGTACATCTCCAACTGCTTTGTGATCTGGGCCAAGGTGGGTTTTCATTTCATCGAGGGCAAGACCGGCAAGGCCAACGCCCTGATCACTCAGAGCGGCTCGGATATCGGGCCTCTGGCGGTTAAGGTCGATAAGGTTCAAGACCATGCCGGAACCATCTTCGAAAATTGCCAGTTCATGTCCGGATTTGAGATCGGTCCGGAGAACAAGGGGCCTATCAAGCTGACCACCTGTGGCTTTTGGGGCAAGGCGGGTGCTGGATCGCAGATGGTCCTAGAGGGGCAGGGAACGGTCACTCTCACCGCGACTCACTTCCACAAATGGGACCCGCTGGAGCAGGGCAAACCTTGTATCCAGGCGCTTGATGGCTCCTTGATTCTGAGTGGGTGTGAGTTCATGGGCGAGGGAGTCAAGGCCCCCCAACTCCTACTCGGTCAGAATCTCGATTCGGCGGTCATTATGGGGAATCGATTCACCTATGGCGGGATGCGGATTGATAACCAGTGCCAGGGCGAGGTTCAGATGACAGCGAATGTGAGTCAGTGAGCAGTCTTCCGCTCCCCCCGCCCCATCCCTCCCCCGCAAGGGGGGAGAGAGCGTTATTCCCCCTCCCCCCTTGCGGGGGAGGGATGGGGTGGGGGGAGTGAGGTTAGTTCCTCCCCAACACCGGCACCAAGAAGCCCCGGTAAATGACCCAACAAGTGTAGAGTATTGAGAAGAGGATACCGATGGCCAGTGAGAGGATGGAACGTCCCGGTCCGGTGGGCTGCTTGGAGGGAACCGCTCTTTCGCCGAAGGATACTGGAGGTGCCAGATAACCGGATTTCAGCCGTGTGCTGCTGAAGGTCGCCGTGGTGAGGCGTTCCGCCATGATCCGGTAGCGCTGGTTGATCTCGAAGTCAGGCTGTTTATATTCGGCCACGAAAGGAGCGATCTCCGCGCGCAGGTTCTGAGCGCGTTCCTTCATCTCGCTGATCTTGGCTTGGGTGGAAACGACCGCTCCCTTGAGCCGTGCCGCCTCTTCCTTGGTGGGTGCTCCCTCACCGCTGGCGCCTGAAACCCCCTCCGCTTTGGCAAGCTCAAGTTCCAGTTTCCCTAACT
>CAZORO010000143.1:0-10787 GCA_964581845.1 uncultured bacterium | reverse complement strand
AGCAATCATGGTGTCCGAGAGATCATTGTCCAGGTAAACACCGAGGATCAAGCCACAGCCATCGAGGTGGTCGGAGCCACCAAAACCGTCTTCCCGGAACGTGTGGCCGCCGAACAACTGGTCCGGAGCCTGACCCTGCCAGGTTTGATCGACCGTATTGATGTCACCGAGGATGCTGCGATTGTCGAAGTCGACTGCCCCGATGTCTTTGTGGGACGTTCGCTCAAGGGACTGGATCTCCGGCGGAAATATAATGTCCACATAGTTGGTTTAATCCGGAAGGTGGAAGGGAGAGTAAAACCCCAAACAATTCTAGCTCCACCCGCGGAAGAACCTCTCATGGCGGGAGATGTATTGATGGTCCTGGCCACAACGGGACGGCTCAGGAATTTTGCCCTCCAAATCGATCGGCTTCGTCAACAGTAAAATTTGACTTTCACAATCGGCATGCAAACAATCTTGGACCCCCTCGTCAATGTGGTTCCTGAAGGGTTATAATACCTACAAAGGGGGTTCTAGTAACAACATGCAACTCACATTACATGCCGATTATTCTCTCAGAGTCCTTATCTATTTGGCCGCTAACCGTGGCCGTCTCGTGTCTACCATGGAAATCAGCAGAGCTTATGGCATCTCTGCGAATCATTTGGTCAAGGTGGTCCTTAATCTCAGTAAGCATGGATATGTACGCTCTCGGCGTGGCCGGACGGGTGGAAGTGAGCTCGCCAGGGAACCCGAGGAGATCAACTTGGGAAAAGTGGTCCGTCAACTCGAACCGGATTTCAACATTGTCGAATGCTTTGATCCAATGCGTAATAGTTGCCCGATCGACCAGGTCTGTGGAATAAAGGCTGTGCTCCGTGATGCTAGTGAGGCTTTCCTCTCGGTTTTGGAACGCTATACATTGGGCGATGTGATGACCGAGGATGAGTGCCGGGTGTACGAGGCTTTCTTCTTGCCGCTGGCACGGTAAGGACCCAGGGAGATGAGCGAAGTTCTTCGTTGAAAAACCTGAAAAGGTTGTCCATTTGAAGAGGCTTTGTCTTTAGGGTCAAGGCCTCTTCGGTGAGTCAGTTTTTCCTACGCGAAAAGTTCCTGAACCGGTTTCCCCTTTCCATCCTTGGTCACATAGAAGGCCTGCTCCTCGATTTCATATCCCTGTGTGGGCGCAATTCCCAGCGCTGAGTAGATCGTGGCGTGCAAGTCCTCGATAGAGATGGGATTCTCGACAACCTTACAGGGACGTTCATCGGCGGTAACTCCATGAAGGAAACCTTTCCTGGTGCCGCCACCGAAGAAAAGGATACAACCAGCATCGGTGAAATGCCGGTGCATTCCATAATGCCGTGTCCCCGTCATGACTGAGGGGACCTCTACCTGATCATTAACCTCCTGGCCGGGTTTTCCTTCAACCAGCATGTCACGGCTAAACTCACTGGCGAGTACAATCAAGGTCCGCTCAAGTAAACCTCTCTCCTCTAGATCGAGCACCAACTGAGCAACCGGGGCATCAATGAGCCTTTTCATCTCAACCAGACGGGCATGGCCATTTTCATGGGTGTCCCACATCTTGAAGGGTTCATATTCAGTGGAGACCTCGATAAACCGGGCTCCCGCCTCGGTCAACCGCCTTGCCAACAGACACCCCAGACCGAAACGGCCCGTGTTGTAACGGTCATATATCCGCTGTGGCTCCAGAGACAAGTCGAAAGCCTTGACCGCGGGGGAGTGAAACAGACGGTAAGCATTCTCCACACCATGATCCTGGGACTCTTTCTGATAAACACTTCCATACCGTCCCACCCGGTTGGCCTTTGCCAAGGCCTTGTATTGCCCGTGCTTGTTCCGGAAATACTCCAGGGTCACTCCGCCTGGAGAATGAAGGCTCCGGATATCATCGGGATAAGGAAGAGAAAGGGGGCCATATTCGCTTCCCAGGAATCCCGCCTGATGGAAGGCATGACATTCCCTCACCCCTCCAGACTCAACTCCTCGTCCGATTTCGATGAAAGCCGGTACATCAGGATTGAGAGGTCCAAGGTTACAGGCGATAACCGATCCGATGTGGGGAGCCGCGATGGGGCCCGATGGGGCATAACCAGTATGCCAATGGTATTGGTGGCAGGAATGCAGGATGAAACCGAGATCACCCGCCTGGTAACTCCGGATGAGGGTTCCCCGGTCCATCACCCGCGCCAGGTTCTCAAGACCCTCGGAGAATTTGATCGAATCCACGGCGGTATCGATAGCGGGGAAAGTGCTGAGAACGGAATGCGGATCCAAGCCACTGGAGAAAGGCGTATACCGTTTGGGATCGAAGGTTTCGGTATGCGCCATTCCCCCCGCCATCCACAGAACAATCAGAGTATCGGCGGTGGGCTTGGGAGTATCCGGAACAACCGCATGGAGCTGCCTTGGAGACCCAGCAGCCAATGCGGAGAGGACCGCCCCGCTCGCGGTTTTTAGGAAATCCCGGCGTGTGACATTTGGAGACCTGGACATATCTTTCCGCTCCTCCTTTCCCCCCCCTCTGAACCCAATATCGTACCCATCCCACCCGGTGAAACCAGATCACCTTCGATTATTTACTGGAGGGGAATTCCGTATCACCCCGGTGGTCCATGGGCTCCACAAACCTCTCTCCCAGTTGAGTAAATCCGCTAATGGTCTATAAGCCAGGACCACGATGAGTGATCCCAAGACATCGGCGATCCAGTCATCCATTTCCGAGGTTCTTGAGGGGACAAAAGACTGGTGCCATTCATCGCTCGCGCCGTAGAGAGCAGCCAAACCCATGGCAATCCAGGCCATGGCCCTGCTTGGCGGCTGGCCACTCCAGAGGAGTCCACGATAGAATAGAAGAGCAAGCACAAGAAAGGCGCTGGCATGGAGAGCTTTGTCTTGCAAATCGAACATTTTGTGTTCCAAGAACTCGGGTGCGGGTCCAGAGCTGATATAGAAAATCAACCCCATCAGACACAGGGCAGGTAACCAGCCGGCGCCAAGCACAAACCACTTGATGGAGGCCACGGGATCTATTCAGCTTCCTCGGCCATGAAGGACTCGAGCACTTTGACATGCCCCGGATCAAGATGTTGAAAGAAAAAGGCTGTCTGGAACAGGTTCTTATCTCCCACCTCGACCTCCTCGACACGGACAACGATCCCTTCCCCATCGATTTCCTCGATTACATTATCATTCAAGGGAACAAACAGGCGGAACCTGTATTTTGTGAAGAGGCTCAACGGCTCGGGGAGATAGCAAGACAGTCCATTCAGGCAGACATCATGGGTCGAAACCGTGGTGGCCCGGGTACCCACATGAACTCGGATGTCCAGTGAGGCACGCTGCCGTTTCTTGGCCCGCCGCTCAACTTTGGGATTCTTGGATGTGGTCATGGTCAGATTCCCTCCGGTTGGGTTCTTTCCAGAACATGGTCTTCAATGAAAATCGGACAGCCCGCTCTCACCGCGAGAGCAACCGCATCGCTCGGACGTGCGTCAATGGCCACCTCCTCGTCCCTTAGGAGTACGATGATCTGGGCGAAGTAGGTTCCATCGCGAAGGTCGTTGATCACAATTCTATCAATCTCGCCACCCAGGACCGTTATAGTATTGCAGAGAAGGTCATGCGTCAGTGGACGTGGAGGAAATATTCCAAGAACACGTATATGGATGGCATTGGCCTCACATAGGCCAATCACAATCGGCAGATGACGGTCCCCATGTTTCTCGGTCAGGACAATGATCTGCTCCTGCTCAACTTCGTTGATCCGGATCTCGAAAAGCTCCGCTTCGACCATTCGGAATTCCTCGTTTCTTTCTCGCGAGCCTCTCCTTTATACCATGAGTTCAGAGGATTGCGGAGACTATTCCCGGTCAACCGGCTAGAGTGCCGTTTTGATGAAGGATGGCAAGTTTCCTCCCCCGCAAACGGGGAGGAACAGCCAGATCCATCCCGGAGAAAACCCTTGTGGGGAAAGGGGGAATATGAAAAACTGACCCCACTCCAGAGAAGGCCGGATCCATGAAAAGCCTGAGCGTTTTCTTCCCTGCCCACAATGAGGTTGACAATATCGGGCGTCTTGTCGAAACCACTTACGAGACACTCGAGCGGCTTGTTGATGACTATGAAATCATCGTTGTTAATGATGGGAGCACGGATGGAACCCGCGAACTCATCGATCGGATGGCTCAACGCATCCCGAACCTTCGTCCGATCCATCACGAGGTCAACCAGGGTTATGGCGGGGCGGTAAAGACAGGTCTTTACAATTCCACCAAGGATTTGGTGTTCTTCTCCGATGGCGATGGGCAGTTCGATATCCGCGAAATCGAAAAGTTTCTCGCTGAAATCGGCCAATACGACGCCATCCTTGGATACCGGATCAACCGGCGGGATCCCTTCCATCGAAAGGTCTTCGCGAAGTGCTGGGGGATGCTGATCCGATTCCTCTTTGGGATCAAGGTTCGTGATCTCGATTGCGCCTTCAAAATGTTCCATCGCAAGGTTCTCCAAGATGTAGATATCGAGGCGGGGGGGGCGATGATCACGGTTGAATTGTTGGCGAAGCTCAAACGGAAAGGATTCCACTTCAAGGAGATTGGAGTGAATCATTATCCACGCACCGCCGGGGTGCAGTCGGGGGGAAGCCCCAAGGTGATCCTACGGGCCTTCCGCGAATTGTTCAAACTTTATTGGCGAATCCGTTGAACAGGTATAACCAGCTCGTTGAATCCGCAACATCCCTTTTTTCAACAGACAAATAGCGAGGAGCCAGCATCTCCCAGTTCTCCTCTCCGGAGAAAGGATCTGACCTGGGTAAAATGGATCACTCCTCTCGTACTCATCCTGGTCATCCCTCTCGCCGGTGAAATTCTCATCCGCCTTCTATGTCCTTTTGTCAATTATCAAGGCGCGGACCACCGTCTCTTCAAACTGGATTCATCCGGGAACCGTATAGCCTGGAAGGAGGGGGCGCAGGGAATCTGTTTCGGTCAAGAGGTCCAGATTGATGAATATGGGTGCTTGGACCTACCAGGATCCCCCCCATCTTGGAGCAAATCTCTCTTGATCCTGGGTGATTCGGTGTCCTTTGGGACAGGTGTTCCTCCCAGAGACAGCTTTGCGGGCCTGCTTCAGGCCTTCAGCTCCGAGCTCAAGGTCTGGAATGCCTCGGTTGTGGGGATGGATATGGGGGGATATCCAGAAGTCCTGAGAAGAATGCTCCAGATAGATCCCTCCATCCGGGAAATCCTTCTTTTTTACTGCCTGAACGACATCTACTACACCCTGGATGCCACGGCGCTCAACCCTGTCAATCGTCCAGATGTTCTTGAGTGGATCCTGGACCTCTTCCGCAAGCGCTCCAAACTCTTCCTGTTTCTCAAAGGATCTCTGTTGGACCGCAGCCGTGGGATGTTTCTCTGGGACTACCAGATCTATCGTGACAAAGCACAGTCGATCAATAGCCTTTTCACACCCCTCGTGAAAACCGCGGGCTTGGCGGGCGAAGCGGGAATCCCATTGACAGTGGTCTTGCTCCCTTATGAATACCAGCTACGCGCAGGGGAAGATGAGTTGTGGCTTCCACAGAACATGGTCAAGGACTTCCTGTGTGAAAACGAGATACCCTTCCTGGATATGCAAGATTGTCTCGAAAAGGGAGAGTCGCATGAGTTCTTTCTTTTCGCTGATGGGATGCACCTCTCCAAACTAGGGCATGAGAAGGTTTTCCGAGCCTTGGTCTCGGATGGAATCCTGAGTCTTGGTAAACTCGATCAAACCAAGGAGAACACTCATGAACCATAGATCGATATCGTTTTCTCTCGCCGCGTTGGTGAGCTTACTTTGTCTCGCTGGTTGCGGGGGAGGAGAAGGGAAAAAAGACCATGTCTTCACTATCGAGGAGGGCGTTCTCTATCGTGGGAAAGATCCCTGGACTATTCACTCCATCCAATCCCCCTTTGTGGCCGCGCCAGGCACTCCCTATGAGGTCATCGCTCAAAACCTTCACCGCATTGCTGAGGTGGGTGGAAACACCATCTGCCTCGATCTCTTGGGGATCTCACCGGATGGTAACAGTATTCAGGCTGAGTCGATTCAAGCGGTGGCCTCGGTGGTGCATGAAGCCACGGAACGTCACATGGGAACGATCTGCCGGGTCTTCATTCCTTCCATGCCAGCGGAGGGTGGATTTCGTATAGTGGCGGCCCGTACAGTAGCAAAAACATTCGCTGATCGTCCACACATGATCTACTTGATTGATGGCCCCAACGCCAAAGAGGCCGCCGAGGAGTTTCACAAGACTGCACCCAACCTGATCGTGGCCGCTCCCGCAGGGGGATCGATCCAGGTTGTCACATCCGAAGCGATAGTTGGAGCACCAGTTTCAGCAGGAAGCATCCGGCTTCTTTCGGGAGCATTGCCGTCGAACCTTACCTCCTACCCGCACTTTGTGGTTCCGGACACGCCTGACATCTACGCCAAGGTCGATGCCGTCCTGGCCGATCCCATCGAGACCCAACCCTGGACTCCTGATAACTCGATCCTCACCGAGCAGGAACGTTCCGAGGGATGGATCGCGCTGTTTGATGGGAAAACACTTAATGGATGGACCATAACTGGCTCGAATAAGAACGGTTGGAAGGTTCACGATGGGATGATCGAGTGGGCCGGGGATAAAGGCGGACTACTCAGGACACGGGACCGTTATGAAAATTTTGTTTTGAAGGTTGACTGGAAGATCGACGCCGGTGGGAACAGCGGTGTCATGTTACGCGCGCCCCGTGCGGGTAGAGCCTCACGAATCGGAATGGAGACTCAGATCGAGGGAGACTATGGCGAACCGCCCACGAATGACAGCACCGGCGCGATATATGTTCAGGTTCCACCTCTCTCCGCCGCACAGAAGCCTAATGGTGAGTGGAACACATATGAAATCACCCTCAATGGCCCCACACTGCAAGTGATCTTGAATGGGACCATTGTCCAGGCCTTGAACCTTGACTCTTTGCCCGAGATGGCTTTGCGCCTCAAGCGCGGTTTCATCGCGCTGCAGGATCACCACAACCATGTCTGCTTCAGAAATGTGAAGTTGAAGAAGCTTTGATAAGACAGGAATAATTGAATCTATTTCCCCTTAATATAAGCCGCGACCAGATCGACTTTGGCTTCAAGGTCACCCCAGTCGATGGTCTCGATGGAGCTGTGGACGTAGCGGGTGGGCAGCGAGATGGTGATGGCCCGCGCGCCCTCGCGTGAACGCTGGATACTAGCGGCATCAGTGCCGCCACGGGGAAGAATGTTGGGCTGATACTTAATCTTGTTCTTCTCAGCGAGTTTCTCGAATTCCTTGAGCAGAGCGCGGTCAGTGATGAAGGAACCATCCATTACGGTCAAACCGACGCCCTCACCAAGGCGGGTGATGGCATCCTTGGCTTCAGTTCCCGGTGTGTCCAGAGCAAGAGTCGTATCGAGCGCGACCGCGATCTCCGGGGCGACTCCATATCCCGAAGTTTGCGCACCGCGTAATCCGACCTCTTCCTGGACTGTGAATACCGCGAAAGTCTCATCGCGGCTGGAACCGGATTGTTTCAGAGCCTGAAGGAGCGTGTAGACCGCGGTGCGGTTATCCATGGCCTTACCGGTCACCCGTTCACCAAGGCGGCTGGTTTGACGATCCAGAACCACCATATCTCCTGGTGAGACCAACTTCTTAACCTCCTTGACAGGAAGCCCCACATCCACAAAAAGATCATCGATGGTCAATTGCTTCTTCTTGTCCTCCTCGGTCTGGACATGCACCGGCTTGACCGCCGGAGAGACCACGCCCGGGAGTTCCTCTTTTCCGAAAATCCTGACCCGTTGAATCACGGTATTACGCGGATCATGCCCACCCACGGGATTAAGCCGGATAAAGCCATTGTCATCGATGAAGCGTACAATAAAGCCGATCTCATCCATGTGCGCGGCATACATGACACGTCTGGGTCTCTTCGAGGTTCCCGGACGGTAGGCGATCAGGTTGCCCAACGTATCAATCCGGACCGCATCAACCACACCCCCGAGTTCACGTTCCACAATGGCCCGGATCGCCTCCTCGCGTCCCGGAATACCGGGAGCCTCGGTGAGTTCCTTGAGAAGCTCGAACGACATGACGGTAAACCTCCTCGATGTGCTTAGGGGAGCGAAAGGATCTTCGCGGGTTGCGTGGCCTTGCGGATCGTCACACTGTCCCCCTCGCTTAAATGAAACCAGTCGGGATTATTATCGGCGGTCACGAGGGCGGGGCCTCTCACCACACAGACACGGATCACGGAATCCTCCGCCAGCACCATGTGGTCGACCGGCTCGGTGCTGTTGTTGAAAGCCAGGCCGATCCCGACTTGGAAGATACTGTGTGTGATGCTGCGGTAGTAAGCAGTGCTGCCGAAGGGGGTCGCCACAGTCATCCCATCCCCGATGATGTCGCCACTGTGATTGTAGCCATTGATCTCGACACGGTAACGCACCGCCGAGGTCACGATCTCGTTGTGAAAGATGACGTCATTGAGCGCCAGGAGCCGGTGTTCTCCCTGGGTGGCCTCGAGCTTCATCTGGGGAACCTCGATCAGTGTTCCCTTGGCGAGCATCTCCAGGAGGAACTCGGCCCCGTGCCGGTGGGTTTTGCGTGAAGTCTCGGAGGACCTGAGGGGAAGTTTGGGTACCCCAGGATAAATCCGCTCGGCCTGCAAAAGGGTGCCATCACCCCCGACCGAGATCACAGTCTCGGGGGTGATGTCATCCCGAATCAGACTGTAATCCGGCAAGATCTTTTCAACCGCTGAGATATCTTGACCCACCAAGGCAACTCGCATTATCAAGCCTCGTTCCTAAATAAGGACTCGCGAATTCATTCGAATGATTGACCCCAAGGCGAATGAATTCGCTACTCCACCTTGGCAATGACACTTAAGATTCTGTCAAATTGATCATCCGTGTGGTAGGCGTGAGGAGAAAGACGCCAACGGTCATCCCGAACCGAGGTAATAATACCTTCAGAACGCAGTCTTTTTTCGAGCTCTTCCGGTGAAATCCGTGGATGCCTCACGGAAAGGATGCCTGACCACTCCTCTCCCTCTCGAGGGCTGTGGATCGTGAAGCCCATTCCCGTGAGGAAATCTACGAGCTGTATGGTCCGTCTCTTGATGGCCTCCTCGATCCGTTCCCGTCCATACCGGTCCACCACCTCCAACGCATCTCGCGCGCCCACGATCCCAGCAAAGTTCAGACAAGCATTCTCAAAACGCCGTCCATCGGGAAGCAGCTCAAAACGATAGTCCAGGTAGTTGAGACTATCCACCATGCAATCCGCGCCAACCCAAGTGGTCTCCAGACTTTCACGCAACGCCGGGGTGGTGAAAAAGAAAGCGGCGCCGGTTGGGCCCAAAAGCCATTTGTGAGCCCCACTGGAGAGGGCGTCAATCCTCCAGGCCTTCACATCGATGGAGAAGACCGGAAAGGATTGAATGGCATCCACTATTAAGAAAGCACCCACTTCCTTGGCCAGTTTTCCCAGAGCGGCAAGGTCATGACGATACCCGGAGGCGAACTGGACATGCGAAACCGCAATCACCTTGGTCCGTTTGGATACTTTACTGGCATAGGCCTCCACCGGGATGCGTCCATCCTCGCCAGGATGGACCCAGACCAGATGGACTCCCTTCCCCTGTTGCGCCCACCATGGATAGACATTGGCGGGGTACTCCTTGGAGCAGAGAAGAACCTCATCACCCGCCTCCCAGCGGATCCCATGGGCCACCAGATTGATCCCATGGGTGGTGTTGGGGGTGATCGCGAGATCCGCGGGATCACAGTTCAACAATGGTGCGGCCAGCCGCTTGGTCTCCTTGAGGCTGGCATACCACTCCGGCACACCCAAGGCGCCGCGATGCACCAGCTCCTCCACGAACTGGTGCATCGCATCGGCGGCAGTCCGCGATACAGGCGAGACGCCAGCATGGTTCAGCCAGATGACCTCATCCAAACCAGCAAACAACGACTGGAAAGCGGACCATTCAGCGGCTTGTGTCATGTTACTGAGGAGTCAACTTAATGGAGCGCAGGTTCATCACCGCCGCGCCTGGTTTTTCCTTGACACGTAATTCGAAGGTGATGGGCTGGCTGGATCCCTTGATCTCAAGCGTCCCCACTGACTCGGTAACGAACTTATCCCACGAATCCGTCGGCTTAACTGTGATCGCAAGAGTCTGACCGCCAACCGAGAAATCCACTTTGCTGCCCTCGCTCTCCTTAAGACAAGCAAACTCCAGGCTTACCTGGTACTTGCCGGATTTGACACCTTTCACATCCCAACTCAACCAATCGGCTGTGTTTGTCCAAAAACCGATGTTGTCCATATCATTTTTTGTCTCATGTTTAAGTGTTTCACCATGCAGATCCGCATCAGAGGAATACAGCGCGATCGAACCATCCTTGGCTGGGCGCAGGGTGTTGTCCACCTCGGGGTCACCCTCGATCTGGAGAACCACCACCTTGTCGATGGTGTCTGGAGTCACACCAGAGATCTCGATGTGCAGGTTATCTTCCACTTGAGTGGTGTGGAGAGGGGCCTTTTCCGTGTCGGAGAGAAGGTAAGCCTTCTTCACATCATTCTTGAGTCCGGGAACTACCAGGTTTCCATCGGAACACTCGAAGACATGGAGATAAAGGAAACCGGGCTTGGAAGTGCAACGTCCCCACTCCAGGTGACGGAAGGGGCTCGGTTTGGCTCCATAGATGCTCTC
>CAZORO010000142.1:8880-10806 GCA_964581845.1 uncultured bacterium | reverse complement strand
CCCACCCCCACCCTCCCCCGCAAGGGGGGTGGGAGTGTAATTTCCCCTCCCCCCTTGCGGGGGAGGGTGGGGGTGGGGGGTGAGATAGATACCCGATGCCCTCTCCACAAGTTCCTCCTCATCATCGTATCGCTGAACGTATCGCTCGTTTGGGACGTGAACGCGGCACGCTTTGCCATTCCCTTTTGATCCATGGGCCGGTCGGCGCGGGACAGCGCAAGGTGGCGATCCGCTTCGCGCAGAGCGTTTTTTGCGAGACTGGACAGGGACCATTTGCCGCGTGTGGACTCTGCCGAAGCTGTAGGCGAGTACCTCTCGGTGAGCATCCCGATCTGATTTGGATCGAACCTCAGATCAAAGATAAGGAGAGGGTTAACGCCTTTATTCCTGGCCGGGAAGGACCTGCGGAGGAAGACAGGTCTTATAAAGAAAAAAAGGGGTTTCGGTATATCTCGATCGAGACGATACGCGATGTTCAGGACCGTCTTGTGAGGGAACCCTACGAGGGCACTCGTGTCATTGGATGTTTGTATGAAGCCGAGAAGATGAATCTCGATGCCGGGAATACCTTGCTGAAGATGGTTGAAGAACCTCCCCCTCACTGCCTCCTTATTTTTGTGACCGAGTATTTCTCACGTATCCTTCCCACCATCCGTTCACGCTGTCTGCATGTGCCGCTTGGGTTGCCTTCGCTCGAAACGCTGGAGGAGGAGCTGCATACACGCCATGAGCAGTCCGAGGAGGAGGCCCGGATTTACGCTCGATATGCCCTTCAAGAGGGTGTTCCAGTGGATGTAGCGCTCTCTTTGTCATCAAAGCAGCTGCGCGAGGAGGCGCTCGAGCTGGTGGACCTGGCGGTGCGCGGGGGGGAACATGCCTTCATTCCCCTGCTTAAAAGTCTCAAGCATGACCGTGAGACCAATGCCCGGTTGGTGCAATTCTGCCGGGACCTGTTGCGTGATTGCTTGATCCTGGCGGAAGGACAGTCATCCGGGAACCACCTGGCTGGGGTGCCCGCTGAGGCTCAGTCCAAACTCACCGAGTGGGCGAGTGTGCTCACTCCGGAAGCCCTCGCGGAATTGATCGACCATTCCTTCGAGTACGAGGAAGCCATATTGGGTTATGCCTCGCCAGTGCACTCGCTGGCGGCTTTCTTGTCGGAGGTGAGGGAGAAGGGATAAAAATCCCTTGACGCTCCCATCAGTAAGTTCCACCATCTCGTATTGGTAGCCATGAGACCACGATCGTCGTTCCTCCTTGGAATGGTGGCGTTGGTGGCCGTGTTCCCATGGGTGAACGCGGCGGCTCAGGACCGCGCCTGGTGGGGAACCAACACCTGGACCGGCGAGAACACCAGTTTCCCCAGTCCCATCCGTCCCTATTCGGTTTATTACCACCCGCGTGACAATCCATCCCTTTACGACGAGTACGCGCTCTCTTTTCCATCCAACTTCGATCCCACCAAGGCTTACCCGGTGTGGATCAAGTTCCTCCCTTTTTATGGTTCCTTCACCGGTATCTATCATGACACCTTCGCGGTCAATTACTGCGATGCGCATCAAGTCATCTACATCGGTTTCGCCGCACGCGCTGGGGACGGTTGCGGGAATGCAGGCGGCGAATCCTTGGGGGACAACCCGGAATATGGCCTTTTCCCCGGCCCCTACATCCGCCAGAACCTCAAGGACCTCATGAATGAGCTCTGCTCCCTCTTCAAGGTCCGCTATTTCGCTTTCACGGGCGCCTCGATGGGGGGGTATTCGGCCTTCCGCATTACTGCGGATATCCCACCGGACCGTTTCGGAGTCGTGGTGGCCTCCTGTCCCTCGGTCTTCTTCCGGGAGTGGCTCACCGGGACACCGCTGATTGTGAACCGGGTCCAGAATGGGTGGTTCAATGACAGGCTGGTGATCCTCCTGCAGGGGG
>CAZORO010000142.1:0-8870 GCA_964581845.1 uncultured bacterium | reverse complement strand
CCGGCTGCCGATCTCCGTGCCCTGCCACACCAGCCTCCTGCAGGGGGCGGCGGATGACACGGTCGCCATCGAACAGACCAACCAGCTCGACAGCTACCAGGCCAATCGCGATTGGTGGGAGTACCATGTCATCCAGGGAGCGGGCCATGAGGAGTTCTTCTTCATCACCGATGGAGAGAACGAGAACTGGGGAGTTGTTCCACCGAAGGTATCGAGCAACCCGAATTATGTCTGGGACCGTGTGAAGGTCTGGGAGACAGCCCATCCGGCCATTGCCAACGGTGTTCTCTCGCCCACTCCTGGATGGACCGCGCCGAATTCGAATGGGGATTGGTATGTTCCACGCAGCTTGGTGAAATTCGCGCTGGGAGAGATCACAAGTACCCCCACCCTCACTCCAACCCCCTTGTCCATAACCCCAACCGCCACTTGGACCCCCACAGTGACACAACCCGCTCTCACACCAACTCCCACCTTCACTTACACTCCCACCCAGACTGGAACCGTTCCTACGGCAACGAGCACTCCCACCGCTAAGGAGACTTCGACTCCAAGTCCCACAAATGCCCTTACCTCGTTCCCATCGCTCAACCAGCTCCTCGATGCCTCGGAGTACCTGGACCATGGGGATATTCCGGCGGATACATTTCAACCACCCATAGCCGCAATTTATGTGGCCAATGCAACCGGCGGTGGCAGCGATTCTCACACAGGGCTTTCCATCAGCGATCCCCTGGAGCATCTCCACACCGCGATCGATTACGCCAATACGCATCCGGAGACACCGCTGACCATCTATCTCCGGGGTGGAATCTACTACTACAAAGATGCGGACTCTTACGAAGACCTGAAAATTACCCGCGGTAATCTCTATATTACCGCTTATCAAAACGAGCCAGTCACCATCCGTCCCTACTACTGGCCGGGAAATCCCACCAATTACTCCAATGAACGAGCCTTTGAGTTCGAGGGTTCTTTCCAGAATCTCACCCTCGATCATCTCCATTTCGAGGGATGGAGCACCATTTTCAATCCGGGTTCTTCCTTCGAGACACCACCTCTACAAAATATCACGATCAAGAATGTCTCAGCAAGAAACTTTACACACCGCGATGGCGATCCGAGCTTTTACCGCATCTTTTTAGAAACCACTTATCTCGAAGAAGACTATTACGGGGAAGGGAAGGTGATTTTTGATCATCCCGAAAACGCACACTACCAGATCGTGGGTATGACTCTATCGAATATCCAGGTGGAAGGAGTCGACCTGGCTGTCAATGTGGGAGATGAAAATGACGCTAATGTACGGGGACTACGGATTTCCCGTGTCGAGATTAACAACCCACAGGGCACGGCGGGAGACAGTGCCTCGGATGCCTTCGCCATTGTCAACTGCTACAAGGTGCTGATCGACCACTGCCGGATTGAGAACATCAATGACGATGGTATCGACACCAAGTCCTTCGATGTGGCGGTCATCAACTGTTTTGTCAGTGGCACAGGACGGAATGCAGTCAAGTTCTGGCGTAATGGGGAACTCATCAACTCCATTCTATATGATGTCACCGATATTGATGATGCCGCGATTGTGGTGCAGGAGGGCCCATTCCGCATGGTCAATAGTGTGCTCTTCCATCATCCGAGTGGTTATGCCGGGGCATTTGACTACAATGCTGTTCAACCATCTACTCTCACTCTGGAGATCGTGAACTCGGTGTTCGCCGAGACGCATGGTTTTTATACCAGTACCTCCAACCTGCATGTGAAAAATAACCGATTTGTTAGCATGGTGGGTGATTCCCCCTTATTCAGTGGCCAAGTTGAGACCACCACTTCTGGGGCGCTCAATGCTCTCCCCAACTGCTCGGGAAATGCGGAGTCTACAAGTCAGTTTGTCAATCCCAGCGCGGGAAATTTTACTCTCATTCCCGGTAGCGATTGGATCAACGCGGGGGCCAGCGCGGGTATCCTGCTCCCGTCATTCGACTTCCAAGGAAATCCTCGTGTTGTGGAGGAGGCTGTCGACATTGGCCCTTTTGAATCCAGTTCCATCCTTCCTACTCCCACTCCAAATTATGACCTCTGGCCGGTGGAGGGTGATGGACAGATTGATGCACACGACCTGATTGAATTGTTGCGTCAAGGGCTGATATCAGGGCGGATCCTCTTCGATTTCGCAAGGTTCATGAAAAAAACAGTAGAACCTTAACAGCCTGTTGGAATACCGTTAGTGTAGTTATCACATCAAGAGAGCATTATTATGGAAGACAATCTAGAATCTAAGATTGAGGGACGTCTCAAACGGATCGAAGCACAGCTCAAGGTTATCCAGTTCTGTCTGTATGTTCTCCTTGGATGGGTAATCCTCATGAGTACTCCCATCGGTACGGTGATGGCACTTGTAACCAATATCGTAGTTGTCACCATTGCAATTGCCGTAATCGTTGTTGTTCCATTCGTCTGGGCCGTATCGTATTACCAGGATTGGAAGGCGAAAAAGGAGAAGGAATGCAGGGTACAGATGGATCAAGAGTTCCCGAAGCCACCTCCTCAACCAAGTGGTGGTGAAACCGATTGAGACTGGAAACATGTGTGACCTCTGATATGGCTGGAGCATGTTAGTTTGCACAAGACTCACTCGGTCTCCCGGTTCAAGCCTTTTTTCCGCCTTCGCATTCAACTTTGGGGGGTGATCACCGCTGCGGGTGTCCTCGCATGTTTGGGAACTCTATTGGGTTTCTTGGGCACCTGGGCTTGGTTCTTTGAAGTCCTATCCCATTTCCGGGTGCAGTATTTTCTAGGCCTGACACTGGCCACTTTATTCCTGCTGATTCCCAGGCACTACAAGACTTGCGCTGTGTTCGGTCTGGCCGCTGTTGTAAACCTGGCCACAATTGTCCCCCTTTTTATGCAATACAAAGATGAGATCCCACCTCCCTCTGCCTCCTTCCGTGCCATGCTGATCAATGTGAACACCGAATCTGGTATCCCAGCGCGTGTAAGCAAGATTGTCGAGGACTACGATCCGGGGATTTTGGTTCTTGAGGAGGTCAACGCACGTTGGACCCAAAAGCTACAACCTGTTACACAGACCTATCCCTATTCTGTCGTTGAAACCCGTGAGGACAACTTCGGAATCGCCCTATACAGCCGTTACCCAATCATGAAATCTGACTTGGTCTATCTGGGCCATGCAAGGGTTCCCTGCATCTCGGCATTGGTGGAGGCTGGGAGCGATGTTCTCACTGTACTTGCAGTCCATACCCTGCCGCCATCGGGAAAGCATTACAGTCTGCTTCGGAATGAGCAACTGGCTGCCATTCCAGCGCTGGTGCGTGAGGCCACCGCGCCAGTGCTCCTGTTGGGTGATCTGAATGTGTCACCCTGGAGCCCCTATTACACACGTCTCTTGAGGGACAGTGGTCTGAGGGATAGCTCAAGGGGACGTGGTATTCAGCCTACCTGGCCCGCTGATCGTCCTATATGGCTGATCCCCATCGACCATTGTCTCTACTCACAAGGAGTCCACATATCTGACAAACGGATTGGACCTTTTGTGGGGTCCGACCACTACCCAGTCGTGGTGGATTTCTTGCTCCGCTATGATCTCGACAACTGGCTGGGTCCTATTTTTTAGACATTCAGTCCGAGGATTGGACAGTATGGGCGAAAGGAGTGTGTGAACCAAACAGTGGGATCCAACCTCCTCATCCAAACAGGCCGTGTTCTAGCCCTCGGGTATGTCCTTTATTTCAATTCGGAACGTCTTTTCTGGACCATCATCAAACCCACTGATAAGGCCTTTGATCTGGTCGTAGGCTGGTTGCTGTATTCCTCGACAGCCTATCTCTTCATGTCAGTGGTTGTGTGGTTCCGTGCTAGGCGGGCCCATACGGTTTTTCTCGCGGGGGCGGTTTATGGCTGGCTGGTGGAGGGGGCCTTGACCACCACCCTATATGGCACCGAGTCCTCCGCCCCCTTTCCGCTGAGCCTGTCCTGCACCGGCCTGTCCTGGCATGCGCTGATCAGTGTCATGGCAGGATATTTCCTTGCCGCGAGAGTGCTCGAAAGGGGCGGGCATTGGCATGTCTGGATCTTTTCCCTGGGCATCGGGTTGTTCTGGGGCTGCTGGGCACCATTCCAGTGGATGGAGAATCCACCCTTGGTTACACCTGCTCCGCTTTTTCTGCTGTATGGCTTGGCTGTGACAACACCCTTGGTCTTGGGTTACTGGCTCCTTGGAAAACTCCGGCTTGCTGATTTTCATCCAACCTGGTTCGGCGTGATGGTGCAGGTGACCATCCACCTCCTATTTTTCTGGCATGGGAGCATCGCCACTCTGGGGTGGAAACCAATGCTGATTCTTCCACCCCTTTTGTTCATTGTATGCGGGGTTCTTTTTCTCAACCGTCGCAGGGAACCACTCGACTCCTCAGAGCCGGAACCTTTCGCGTGCACCCCAAAGGGGACCCGTTGCCTGATTCTCTTTTCGGCGCCGCTCATCGCCACCCTCATCTATGGTTGTCTCTTGTTACTCGCGCCAGGAGGGATTGGATTCAACTATCTGGTTTGGATTATCACCACCCCGCTGGGATTCATCCTGCTGATTATTGCTTGTATGCGGGTACTGGCTGATAGTTTCAATTGGCAAGCGGAAAAAGAGAAAGAAATCCGAAATCCATAAGGACGAAAAGGGAAATCTTGGCTTCATCTTCTCCCTTCCTTTATACTTCTCCTTGAGATGATACAGTTTTCTCATGGAATTAAGGAGTTTCTGAGGTTCCGGCTGAGCCTGTGGGGATTGATCACCGCAGCTGGTACGCTCACGGTGGGATTCACCTTAGTAGCCTTCTTGGCCCCTTATTACTGGCTCTTTGATGTCTTCACCCATTTTCGCGTTCAGTATTGCCTGGGACTGGCGCTGGCCGCCTTGCTTCTATTATTCCCCAGGCACTTTATAACCTCCGGGTTGTTCGGAATCTTTTCACTCTTCAACCTGGCTGTAATCGTTCCCCTTTATTTGGGGGTCCCAGTCCAGGAGACAACTCCCAAAACCACATTGCGGGCTTTCCTATCCAATGTAAACATGTACCGGGGTGATCCATGGCATGTCGGACAGGCGATCAAGAAATTCAATCCCGACTTGGTGGTGCTTGAGGAGGTCAATGATCATTGGGTCCGTCGGCTGCGCCGGTTTATGACAGTCTATCCTTATGTCAAACTCGAAACCCGCAATGATTGCATGGGGATGTCACTTTACAGCAAGCTTCCCATCAAGTGGGCCGAGGTGTTTCACATGGGGTCCATGCGGCTGCCCTGGGTAGCGGCAACACTGGAAACAGAGAAGGGAGATTTTCATGTGATAACTGTACGGACCCTGCCGCCCTTCAACGAGCATACCAGCAAGATCAGGAACAACCTTTTGGCAAGGATTCCAGGAATGGTTCAAAGCGCCACCGCGCCTGTCCTCCTGCTGGGTGACCTGAACATCACCCCCTGGAGCCCACATTTCAAACACCTTCTGGCCGAGAGTGGGCTCAAGGACAGTTCCCAAGGACGGGGGGTGCAGCCGACCTGGCCCACCGGACACTACCTCTTCATGATTCCAATCGACCACTGTCTCCATACCGATGGGATCACCATTGCGGACAAGCAGGTTGGTCCATACATTGGATCCGACCACTACCCGGTCATCGTGGACTTTTCACTCGAAGCGGGATAAGCGTACAAGGGCTTCCTCTGGATGCTACTCAGCCAGGCGGAAGCGTTGTAGACTTTCATTCAGTGCCGGCGTGGCGGAATTGGCAGACGCGCCAGATTTAGGTTCTGGTGGGCAATCCCCGTGGAGGTTCGAGCCCTCTCGCCGGTACCAGTTCATTCCCCTCAACTTATGCATCCCGTTTGCCTTCCCGTAACGGAATCACGTTTTTATCGTCAACGAAACATTGACGAAATCCGCCCGCTTTCAGAGTGGTGAATTCATTCGCTTTTTCGCATGAGGCTGTGATATCGTTCGCTTGGGTGACAAAAGGCGATTGAAATCGCTACTCCACCTGGTCTGGCTACTGTCACCCAGTTTTATAAGGTAAAGGAGAAAAAGTGATCCGGATGGTTTCTCTGGTGGCATTGCTGCTCTCGGTCAGCGCAGTGGGTGCGGAAGATAAATATCCCGATGGACGTCCCGCCGCAACCCTGCGCCTGGAGGCGAAGGATCAGGGAGTGGTCCTGAGGCATGGGGATGGGCCCAACCAATGCGATATCCTGGGGGCGCGTGAGGCTTTGATCTTCGAAGAAAAGGGTGTGTATCACCTCTTTTATGATGGAGCGGGACCCAAGGGATGGCTGGCGTGCCTGGCCACCAGTAAGGATCTGAAAACATGGGAAAAGAAGGGCCCTATTCTTGACTTCGGCAAGCCGGGTGAGCTGGATTCCGCCACGGTGGCTTCCCCCTGGGTGATCTACGATGGCGGAGAGTGGCACATGTTTTATGTCGCCTCCCCTAACGCCAGCCCGCCGCCCGATCGAGTGCCCGCATTTCCTTACCTGACCATGAAAGCCAAGAGTCAATCTTTGTCTGGTCCCTGGATCAAGCAACCCGAAGTCATTCCTTTCCGGACTAAGCCCGGTACCTATTACAAGGACACGGCCAGTCCAGGACACATTGTAAAACAAGGTGATGAGTACTTGATGTTCTTCAGTGCCTCAATGAAACGTACCCTCGGCATCGCACGGACCAAAGACCTGAATGGATCCTGGACAATTGACAAGGAGCCGATCGTTTCTCCCGAGGAGCAGATCGAGAATTCCTCCCTCTATTACGAGCCTGCCAATCAGACTTGGTTCCTCTTCACCAATCACGTTGGCCTGAACAGCCATGAATACACTGACGCAATTTGGGTTTACTGGTCAAAGGACCTGAATCATTGGGACAGCAGGAATAAAGCCGTGGTTCTCGATGGCCAGAACTGCACTTGGTCGAAGAAGTGCATTGGAATGCCATCGGTCATCCAGGCCGGGAACCGTTTGGCCGTGTTTTATGATGCCCCCGGCGGAGAAAGCATCAGTCACATGGAGCGGGATATCGGGCTAGCATGGCTGGACCTGCCTTTATCTCCACCAGAGTAATGAGGCCTGAACAGCACATGATCAACGCGGACTGTGTGCCTCATTTCCATTTCGTATAGATCACAAGCGTGTTCTCCCCCGTCTTCAAACCCCACTTGGTGCCATCGATGTAGTAGGAGTATTTTCCCGATTTCGGGTAGGGAGTATCGAAGTTCTGGCCTGGTGCAGCGCGGTAGTAATCCACTGTAGAAACCTCCGCTTCGCGTCCATTGATCCAGGCCTTCAACTCCTCGATGTTCTGGTAATCCACAAAGGGGAGTAGCACATACAGATGCTCGGCGTAGTTGAGGACATTTTCGCCAAGACTATTGCTGTAGTAGGGAATCGAGAGCGTGGTCCCGGCCCAGTATTCTTTTGTCGATGGAAATTCGTTTGAGCTCACCTTTGGTTCAGCTGGCGGCTTGATTTCCAGCGCGCCAGCTTCCGAGGGTTGACCCATCTTCACCTCAACATGGGCAAAACGGAATGAGCCACGTAGCGCGTAACAATCCGTGTTGTAGACATATGCCCCCAGGAACTTTCCGACATTCTCTCCTTCGTACTTGAGGGCCGATGGTTCAAAAAGGAGCTTGTCGGGTTGTTCACAATTGAGGATCGAGGGCAGAGGGAAATAGGTTACCTCTCCCGCGGCGGTCATGCTCTTGATATAGTTCTGGCTGACTCCCATGGCATAATCCTCGCATCGAATCACCCAGTTGCGTAGTTCTGGATTGGCACGTTCCCCAAGGGGTGCAGGGGGAATGTCATCAAACAAAACAGCTCCATCGGCGATGCGGGTGGGAACCATTTTTCCATCCACGGTAATGCTGGCTGTCTCAACACCTTCGGGCAAGGCCACCGCCACACGACGTGGAATGCTCAACTTGCGCTCAAAGGAGAAAGACTCCGGGGTAGCATCCTCACCCAAAGGGATCCCCCAGATAGAGGGTCTGGATCCCACGGAGCAAGGAACAAATTCAAGAATCATCACACTGCTGGCGGGTACTTGGAATTTCACTCGATCATCGCGCCGGATAATAGGACGGTCATTTACCAGACGCCATTTCCTTTCTGGGTACCATTCACGCAACCAGAACTCATTGCCTTGCCCAAGGCCGATGGAGTCATTAACGCTGAACTCCTTTTCAAGCGTGAAGGTATTCGGATTCACCAGAAACAGGAAACCAGTTTCACCATCCGTGTGCATGTAGGCTTCCAGCACACCCAATGCGGGAGGTGGTGACAGGATCTTCAGGTTCTTGAGAATCGGCCAGCGTTCCTTGCGCCACTGGTTCCAGAAACGGATGAACTCCACGGCACGATCGTATTCTTTGTGGGGTGTGTCACGCAGGAACTCCGGTCCCCAACTACTCCAGTTGGGGGTGATCGCCAGCCCTTGAAGTATTGTGTACTGATAGGTCAGGTAGTTGGGAACAGGCGAATCGACAAACACAAAGAAATCCGCATTGGCCATCATGTGGACTGGTAATCCATTCACTGCAAAATCACGCAGCTGACGGCGGCGGGAATCTCCAAAGAGTTGATCCTGGTTTAAACCTGGCAGGGGCAGATCCATGTGCGGATCGGCGCAGTAAAACATATCCAGTTGGCGCGCCCCATGAGGCAGCATATTCCCCCACCCGAGAAATCCGAATGTCACCATCCTGGGATTCGCTATCTGGCATTCATGCATGAAATCCATCAGCCACTTGACCTGCTGATAGACATCACCTGGGACATGGCCATGATTGGTGGCGTAGCACGGT
>CAZORO010000141.1:0-10806 GCA_964581845.1 uncultured bacterium | reverse complement strand
CATGTCAGTGGCGCGCCGCCCTATTGGATCAAGCGCGTGGTGGGAACTATCCCGCCTACACATCCACCGCGCTGAGGAATAAGATTGCCGGGTTGGGTTGGGCGCGCGCTCGGCACACCTGATCCTTAAGCCAAAGGAGGTTTTCATGAAGCCAGTATCAAGACGCAATTTCCTGGGCCAGTCGGCCATCGCGGCGGTGGGAGCGGGTCTCGCATCGAGCGCGGTTTCAGCGGTGGCGGAGGACAAGCCGGTTTCCGCCAATGACAAGATTTCGGTCGCGCTCATCGGGTGCGGAGGACAGGGTCGAGCGGACCTGCGGGCCTTCCTCGGTTCCTCCGAGATCGAGTGTTTGGCGCTGTGCGATGTCGATCCCTCTCACTCCGCCAAGGCGGTTGAGGAGGTGGAGAAGAAGAAAGGCAACAAGCCGGATGTCTACAAGGACTTCCGCGAGGTCATTGACCGCAAAGACATCGATGTGGTCATTGTGGGCACTCCCGACCACTGGCATGCCCTCCCAACCATCTATGCCTGCCAAGCGGGCAAGGATGTCTATGTGGAAAAACCACTGTCGGTTTCCATCGGCGAGGGGCGTGTGATGGTCAAGGCCGCGCGTAACAATAACCGCGTGGTCCAGATGGGCACTCAGCAACGCAGCGCGGGCCACTTCAGGGATGCGGTCGCCTTCGTAAAGTCGGGCCAGCTTGGCAAGATCCGCCTGGTCCGTACCTGGGCCTACCTGGATTGGAAGGGCGAGCTCCCCAAGGTCGAGGACAGTGATCCCCCTGAGGGAGTCGATTATGACATGTGGCTCGGGCCGGCCCCCAAGCGCCCCTTCAATAAGAGGCGGTTCCATTTCGATTTCCGCTGGTACTGGGATTACTCCGGCGGTCTCATGACCGATTGGGGCGCCCACATGATCGATATCGCCAACATGGGCATGGATGTCCTTTCACCTAAGTCCGCGATGTCCCTGGGTGGTAAGAATGGTTATCCGGATGACGCCATGGAAACCCCCGACACCCAGCAGGCGATTCTGGCGTATGATGGCTATACCATGATCTGGGAGCATGCGCTCGGGATTGGACGTGGCCCCTGGGATCGTGAGCACGGGGTCGCTTTTCATGGCAACAACGGCATCCTTGTGGTCGACAGGAATGGATGGGAGGTCTTCTCCGAGACCGATGCGGTTAAGAAGGAACGTGAGTATTTAATGAAACCAGTTCCACACCGGCATGCCTCCGAGGACTTCCACACCGACCATGTCAAGAACTTCGTGGAGTGTGTGAAGTCCCGTGAGAAGCCTAACTCGGATGTGGAAATCGGCCACAACTCGATGATCGCCTGTCACTTGGCGAACATCGCTCTGAGGATCGGACGGCGGATTAACTGGGACCGTGAGAAAGAGGAGATCATTGGCGATCCCGAGGCGCAGAAGCTGGTTATGCGTGAATACCGTGCACCTTGGAAGCTTCCCGAGGTTTGAGTTACGATGTCACGGCATTTCGAGTACAAGTTCGTGCGTCTCGGTGAGGGTTGGATGGGGGTCCGTAGCGAGGCCAAGGAGACCTACCAGTCGGTCGTTCATGACCATTCCAAGCAGGGATGGCGGCTGGTACAGGTTTTCGCCCCCGGAACTGGCGCGTATGGTTGCGCTAAGTACTATGAACTCATCTTCGAGCGCGAACTGAGTTTTTAACCGCAGCACCTAGCATATGCTGCGTCTGTCCAGGGGAAGGAGGGGCAGTCTTGGGGGGCTGCCCCTCCTGTTATTTTGCCCTCTTCGACCTCACCCCTAGATCCCCTCTCCCCATCGCATGCACTCGTGCGATACAAGAGGGAAAGGGGACTTGACAGTCTCCCCCTTCTCCCTTGTGTATCGCACAGGTATGTGCGATCGGGAAAAGGGGGGGATGAGGTATTTCCCGTTGCCTCTCGATCTCCATGGTCCTAAAGTTTCTCATGCTCAAGAAAACCATTTTTCTCATTCTGATGTCTCTCACTCTCCACATGACTGTGGTCTCCTTCGCGGAGAAGGGGAGTGAAATTCCCATTCTCAGGCATGATCCCAGTACCCTTCCCGCTAACCTGACCCAAAACAACACCTCCGCCAAACCAGTCATGACCGATCGTGGGGTAGCTCTGGAGGTCCTCTTTCACCAGGCTGATTATCCCAATGTCTTCTTGACCGCTCCCCCCGGGGGATGGGACTGGTCGGCTTATGCCGGGATCGCTGTGGATATCGAGAATCCCGAAACGGAAGCGGTCAAGGTAAGCATACGTGTCGATAACGTTGGCGCCGATGGATCCAACAACTGCAACACTGCTTCCGTCTCCGCCGAACCAGGTACAGTGACCACCCTCAAGCTCACATTCAACAGCGGGGCTGGCGAAGGATTGTGGGGGATGCGTGGGCTGCCTGAGATCGGCCCTATGGGCTCAGGTTCAACTATCGACACCCGGAGGATCATCGCATTCCAGGTGTTCCTGGCTATGCCGGATAGAGAGCATCGCCTGCTTCTGAGCAGCTTCCGGCTTTTTGGGAAAGGATTTCAGTCCGGTGAACTGGTTGAGATGCCCTTCATCGACCGGTTCGGCCAATATAAATACTCGGACTGGCCGCTCAAGGTGAAGGAGGAGACCGAGCTCACGAGACGGAGAGATCGTGAGCATGCGGCACTGACGGCATCGGCCTTCCCACCGGGTTTCGACCGCTATGGAGGTTGGGCGGAGGGACCTCAGCTCAAGGCTACAGGTTACTTCAGAACCGGGAAGGTGAATAACAAATGGTGGCTGGTCACTCCCGAGGGGAGGTTATTCTTCTCGATTGGCATGGACTGCGTCGGGAGCGGGGAGTTCACCTTTGTGACCGGACGGGACAAGTGGTTCGAGTGGTTGCCGGCCCTGAGCGAGCCCGCGGCAGTTTTCTATAACAACAGCGGTAAGGCTCACAGCATGGCCGAGGCAATCGGAGGCAAGGGAAGGACCTTTAGCTTCTATAGTGCCAACCTGTTGCGGAAATACGGCGATGACTGGCGTACGGCATGGAAGGAGATGACCTCAAACCGTTTACGCAACTGGGGGTTCAACACCATTGGCAACTGGTCGGATGGGGAGATCTGTAAGGAGAGCGGGATCCCGTATGTGGTCTCTTTCGCTTTGGGAGAGGGACTCCGCAACATGGAGGGGGCTAATGGGTATTGGGGGTACCTCAAGGATGTCTTCGACCCGCGCTTCGCGGATGTCGTTGATGAGGCGGTGACTCCGCTCACCGAACGCCATGCCGCCAACCCGCTATGCATTGGCTATTTCTCGGATAATGAACTGGCCTGGGAGACATTGCGTCCCGGGGTCTTGGCTTGTCCACCCGATCAACCCTGCCGGATCGCCATGATTCAGCGCCTGCAATCCAAGTATGAAGACGTGAGCAAGCTGAATAGCGCTTGGGAAACCAATGCTCAAGATTGGGATAGTCTGCGTGCGCCCGAAAAACCCAATGCCGCCGCCACCGCCGACCTGGATGACTTCGTTTACGAGTACGCCAAGGTCTACTTCAGCACGATCAACAACATTCTCAAAGGCCGGGCACCTCACCAGCTTTACCTCGGGTGCCGTTTCTATGCTTACTGCGATCCTGTGGTACGGGCCTGTGCGGAGTCAGCCGATGTGGTCAGTTTCAATGTCTATCTTCCGAGGGTCTCCAGGAATGAATGCGAGAAGGCGGTTGCCTGCGGAAAGCCGGTTCTGATTGGCGAGTTCCATTTTGGGGCCACCGATCGTGGTATGTTCCACCCCGGTCTCGGTCCCACACGGAATCAGGAGGCGCGTGCGGCGGCATACGCAGGTTATCTCCAGAGCGTGATCGATTGTCCCGCCCTTGTGGGTTGCCACTGGTTCCAATATGTCGACGAGCCTGTCACTGGGCGTTGGTTTGATGGGGAGAATTACAACATCGGTTTTGTGGATGTGACCGATACTCCCTACCCCGAGCTGGTCAAAACCGCCCGCGAAACACATGCTGGGATATACAAGCGGCGTGGAGAAGCCCAGCAATAATCCACTCCTCAATCATCGAGCAACAAACAAAAATAGCGTGGCGATGCTGGAGCCAGCAGTGTTACATTCTATTTCTCGATCTGTGAGGCTAACCGTGTGGCGCGCAGGCGGGCATCATCGGCTTCCTTGAAGTTTTCCTTTCCAAAGTCGATAGCCTTACTGTATTGAATCACCGCCGCCTTGGGCTCCTTCATCTCTTCGTAAACTCGGCCGAGGTGGTAATTGATGACCGGGTGTGTGGGTAATACGGCTAGAGCCTGTTCAATATGCTTCCGCGCTTCCTCATTCTGACCCGACAAGAAATAAATCCATCCCACCGTGTCCAACATATTCCCATCCTTGATCCCTGTTTTTGGATTCACAGGGAGTGACTCCAGCGCCTTCTTGGCGTAATCGAGAGCCTCCGCACGGGTTTTCTCATTCTGCGCCAAAAGCCACGCGAGGTTGTTCATGGCCGCCGCTGTCATCACCTCTCCAGGATTCAACTTCACCACGGTCCGGTAGGAGGTAATGGCATCCTCATTCAGGTTCTGCGATTCGTAGAGTCCTCCAATTTGGAAATGTAGGGAAGCGTTCTCCGGTGTGACCGCCAATGCCGAGGAGAAATCCCTCACAGCACTGTCGTATTTCCCCATTTTCTGGTAAGAGGCCCCACGTTTCTCGAGAAAATAAGCGTCATTGGGATCGATATCGAGACCTTTCGTGTAGGTTTTCACAGCATCCTCATGACGCCCTGCCAAGGCTTGCGCATCACCCAGGTATACCAGCATTAGCTTATCTTTGGGGTAATCCCGGGCCAGATCCTCATAAATGCCAAGCGCGGCATCCGGCCACTGGTAGAAGCTGAACAAGAGCGCCAAGCTCATCTGCCTGAGATCATTCTTCTTGTCTTGCGCCATCTGAACCGACTCAGTCATGTATTTAACCAGGACGGGTGGGAACCCACTCTTTTGGATGGTTTCTTTCGCCTGGTCATATTGCCCCGCGGACACTTGGATATTGACTTGTATGGGCACTAAACGCCTGGCGGCTTCGTTTTCCCACTTTCCCCCGCTCAATTCCTGGGTCAGGATCTTCAAGCCTTCCTCGGCGCGTCCCATCTGCTGCAGGATCACGGACTGGACCACATTCAGGACATTCGAGTCTGTCGAGGCCTTTAGAGCGGCCTGACAAGTCTCAAAGGCTTCCTTGTCCTGCCCCAGAGCCATCTGTGCGAGCGATTTCTCGATATATGCGGCGGAGCTGTTGGGATTGGCGGAGATGATGGTGTTGTACGTATCCAATGCCTTTTTGTATTGACGGTTATATACCAGAGTTTTCGCAAGGATGCTTTGGTAGAAAGTCCGGTCAGCCGCATTACCGGTCGCGCTGGCCACGAGCGACTCGAAGACTTTAGCGCCATCCTCGAACTTCTGCTCCTGGAGGTGGATGGTTCCTAAGAGGAATAACGCATTACGATTCTTCTCTTCCCGCTTGAGGACTCCATCAAGAACGATCTTTGCTCGCTCCAACTGTCCGATACGGACCAGAGTGCGTGCAGACAGGATCAACGGTTTGGTGCTTTCTGGGAAAGTGACGGAGAGGCGTTGAAAGAGAGCAAGCGCTAACTGCGGTTCATTGAGCACCTGGTACACTCTGGCCATTTCATACACCGCGGCTCCGAAGGTTTCATTCTTTTGAATCAGAGAGTCGAGCTCCTCCAGGCCCTGGCTGATTTTGCCACCATAAAGCAACCCCAGTGCCTTGAAATAGCTGGCCCAGACTTGGGTGGCCGAGGCACTCGCGAGTTTGTCAACGGCGGCGGTAAGCTGAGCCGCGTCTTGACGCACCACCCCTTCCATCGCTTGATAGCGTATATCCTGCTTGTCACTCACGGACTGCAAAGCCCGGTCGGCCTCGGGGAAACGTCCAAGCGTCACAAACGATAAAGCCTCCAAGAGATGGGCATTCTTATTCTCTGGATCTTGTTTCAAAACCTCGGCGGTCTGTTCCAGGGCTTTTTCTGGCTCTCCTTGGTAGATGTAAGCATCCGCCAATTCCAGCAAGAGATTGGGGTTGGCTCCTTGCTTCTGAATCTTCTGAACGGCCACCTTGACCTTCTCGACAACCTCCCCCGCGGTGATTTGAGCCTCGCGGTAAGCTTTGCGGAACAACTCCTCTCCGGGCCTCCTTTTGACTGCGCTCTCCAGATCCTTTAATGCCTGGGCGTTGTTTCCCGCTTTAAGAGCGAGACAGCCAGACACATAAAGTCCCATGGCATCATCAGGATCCAGCCTGAGAGCCTCACGGGTCTCTTGTTCGGCGTTTTGCATTTGACCATTTTCAAAGTAGAGGTGGGCCAGCGAGGAGTGGAGCAGAGCCACATTAGGCTGAGACTTCGCGGCCTGGGAGAGGATATCGATCGCACGGGGTAGATCCCCCTTACGCTCGTATATTGATGCCAGTTCGCCAGCAGCTTGAATATCATTCGGATTGGCTTTCAGGAATTCATCGAGCAACCGAATTGCCTCTTGATCCTTACCTGTCCGCTGGTAGGCCAGGCTCAGAGCGGCGATAACGTCCCGTGTTCCGGGACGGGCCTGATTGGCTTGCACATAAAACTGTACCGCCTTTTCCCATTCGTTCCTGGCGCGGGCAATCTCTCCCTTCAGGTAGGGGATCACCTTCTCCATGCCGGGTTTTGACTCCAGGGAGGTCACAAAAGAATCGGCATCCTGGACTTTTCCTTCCTTCACAAGCAGCAAAGCTTTCTGACGGCAGGCCGTCTCATTCCGGGGATCGTAACGCAAAGCTTCCTCATATGCGGTCAATGCATCCCGGTTGAGCTGCAATCCCTCATACGCCATGCCCTCCGCAACCAGTATCTCCGCGTTGGTGGGGGCCAGGGCCAGGGCCTCCTGGTAGTGTGTCAAGGCATCCTTGTAGATACCTTGACGGTAGAAGGTGTTGGCTTTCCCCAACGCCCGGTCAATTTTCTCCTGATCGTTGGAGCCTCCACACCCACACACAATGCATATTCCGACCAGCAGGATGGACAACCCGGTCTCTTTCATGGCTCTCCTCATGTGATTGAGTTTATATATTGAACCAACACCTTGCTTTACACATTAAGTAAAATGATACGTCCCCTTCATGGCGAAGGGGAGGGCGTGGAAAAAGGGTTTCCTAATCACTGGGACGGTGGCAAGACCACGCTCGATGATTCGAGAGGGACGGATTGGGGAGTTACGATTGACCCTCCTCCTCATCCCAATAAAGGTACGAGGAGCAACGGTCACATTGGAGCAGGTCGAGGCCCCGTTTGGCCACCTGGATGGTCTGAGGCGAAAGCTGCACCCCGCATCCGCCACAACAGCCATCGGCCACCGGGACCACCGCCATTCCTTGACGCAACAATACGAGCCGGTCGATACGCTCCAGAATGGCCGAGGGAACCGCCTCTCGTTTCTCCCTTTCCTCCACCATGATTTCCCCTAATTCTCTCTCATACCTTGCCGAGTCCGCCTCGAGTTGATTGATCTCGGGCTGAACACGTCCTTTGACCCCCTCCAATTCCAACGCCGCCGCATCCACTACCGCTTGCAGCTCCGCCAGCTTTCCTTCCGCCTCTCCAACACCTTTCTCCAGCTCAACAATGCGCTCCCTCTGAGTTTTGATCTCCTTTTGGCGGGATTCATACTCACGCGTTGTTTTAACCTGATTCAACTTCGATTGAAGATTTAGCAACTTCTCCTCGGATTGTTGGATCTCTTTACGTGACCGGGAAAGATAAGTCTGGTTTTCCTTGATGGCCTTCTGAGCAGTGGCGAGTTTCGCCTCGGCCTGTTGTATCTCCGCCTGCAGCTGCTCAAGACGGTCCGGTATGGTCTCGTGGGTTCGATAGAGGCTGTATTTCCTGGTAATGACGGATTGAAGGTCTATCAGCGCGATTAATCTTTCGTCTTTCATTCCTAAGTGTCCATCCACTCCCATGCGGCTTGGGATAACACTTGAATGTCTTGTTTGGAGGGCAACTTGTCAAGCCACACGGGGGAGTGTTCCTATTCTAACATCGGGCTTGCCTTGGGTTGGGTCACACCCAATAGCCTGAGAGCGGCTCGGGCACGTATCCACAAGTCATGTGGAGAACGTAAACGGCGCAACTCCGCGAGAATCCGTTTAGGACGCAGATAGAGACTGCGGGTTGCACGGCGTTGAGCGCGCATGGCCATTTCCGGGGAAAGGAAAGGGGTCTTCAGAACCGCCGATCCCATCTCCTCATACTTCTCCCAATCCTCATGCAACAGCCAGCCGTTGCGCTTGGCTTCCATAAAAAGCTCGGTTCCGGGAAAGGGGATCGCGATGTGGAAGTTGCAATAGTCAGGGTCGATCTCCTTGGCGAAGCGGATGGTGTCTTCGATGGTTTCCGGGGTCTCACCTGGTAGGCCGATGATGAAGTAGGCAAAGGTCAAAATCCCGGCGCGCTTGGTGGCGGCGATACCCTCGCGGATCTGGTTCAGGGTGATCCCTTTCTTGCAGGATTCCAAAACCGCTTCATTTCCCGACTCCACCCCGAAGGATACCAGCTCGCAACCAGATGCTTTCATCTCCCGCGCGAGCTCATAATTGATCGTGTCCACCCGTGAGTTACACACCCAACGGAAGCCATGGGGACGCATCGCTTCCATGACCTGTTTCACCCAAGAATGACGAAGGGTGAAAGTATCGGTCATGAAGGCGAAGAAGGAGATACCCAGTTGCTCACGCATATCCAACAGTTCACCCATCAGATTGTCTACCGAGCGAGTACGAATTCCAGTTCCCCATACAGTTCCCGCACGGCAGAAAGTGCAGGGGTAGGGGCAGCCGCGCGCGGGAATCACGGTGGCGAAGGGTTCGCCACGGCTGAAGGGCATCTTGTACAACTGCCAGGGAGTCAGGTGACGTGCGGGATAGGGAAGTTCATCCAGGTTACGGACCATCTCGGTGGGAGGTCCCAGGACCGCCTCCCCATCAACATTCGCGCACACACCGGGAATCCCGGGCCACTCCTCGCGGGAACTACGCAGGAGACGCTCCAGAGTAAGTTCAGCCTCTCCCACCAAGACCAGATCGGCTTGGGATTCGAGTAGACACTCCCGCGGCAATGCAGTGGAGTGGGTTCCTGTAAAGGCAGTGACGAAGCCATGACGCTGTTTGAGGTCACGCAGATAACGGGCATCCTGCTGGAAGGTTGGCGTGGTGGTTCCCGCCACCACCCAATCCGGTTTCCATGCGGCGATACGGGCTTCGGTCTGCTCTTGGGAAAGCCCTTCCGCCATGCCATCCAGGATGGCGGCTTCATGACCCTGCTTCAAAGCAATCGCCGCCAAGTAGGCGAGGCCGGTCTGAGGCCATGTCTCTCCCCCCACACTGCGCCGTCCGCAACGGCCCAGCTCCTTCATGTAGATGTCACCATCCGGCAAAGGCGGATTCAAGAAAAGGATTCTCATGTTTCTCCCGTTCGCAACATTCAGTTTAGAGGCTTGGGAACGGGAATACAAAGGTGAGAAGGTGTTCGGATTGATGAAGGGGGCATGGGTTAAAACCCTGAGGCTTGATAGACCGCTGGCCGGTAACGAGGTTGTGGGATGGGTTTCTCCCCCGCCTTGGCAGCTTCGAGCCAGGCGGCTTTGGCAAGCTCCACTTCCCGGAGTGCTTCCTCGGCGGAGTCCCCGAGGGCGGAACATGCCTCCAGATCCGGGATGTCAACAATATATCCTTCGTCCTCCTCGCTAAAGAAGATATTGGCAAGGTAATCCTTCTTATCTCCATCCTCAGGCCAACTCAGCAACCAATGGTCTTTCTTTCCTGAGCTCACTCACCTTCATTACGGAGAATCCCAGAATCGTGCCTTCCTCATCCACACGTTCCATCACGCGGTCGTCCTCGGTTTCACGCATGTACCCGGCCTTCTCGGAGAAGAGGACCTCCAGATAGTCACCCTCGGCATCAAACCAGACCTTTATTCGCTGGGCCATAGGACCTCTCCCTTCTTGGGTTTGTCAGTCAGGTAGGCGGTGAGGATGAATGGATTTTCAACATCTTCCTTAACCGCCACACATATCCATTTTCTACCAACCACGGTTTCCGGCAAGTACTGGTAGTAAAGCCGTACACTTTCATCGCTCCGAGACTTCACCACCACCTCAGGACTCTTCAGGGTATCCGCGATCAGAAGATCCAGGCCCCTCATTTCCGGATGCTCCAGAATGTGGGCTAGTCTTTCTTCAGTCAGACGAATCTCTTGCCCTTTGTGGTTCAGCAAGATCCTCATGACGGCAGCCCCTCCCCCTCACCCCCACTCCATTAACTGATTTCCCTTCTTATCCCGCTTTGTATTTCCTTTATCATCCTCCCCCGCCTTTGGTACCGGCAACTCGATCGCCATTTAGGGAAGGTTTTCGTTGAATGGGGTGTCCCAGTAAGGGTCGTACTTTGAGATGAAGGCATCAAGACCGTTTTTTTTGGAGTTCATCAAATTTTTTCGAGGCAGAGAGGAAGGGGGCCTTAGTGACCTGCCCCCCCTTCTTTGTACCAATGATAGTGAGCGGAATTCCGTTGTTTAACCGCGAGGTGTGTGACCGGCTTTTTAATTTAGAACGCCGTCCCCTCTTCCATTGTCAATTTCCGGAATCGCTCGTTGATCTGCTTTGTGATGGGGCCTGCTTTGCCGGTTCCGATGGGACGGCTGTCGACCTCGGACACCGCGATCACCTCGGCGGCGGTCCCTGT
>CAZORO010000140.1:0-10838 GCA_964581845.1 uncultured bacterium | reverse complement strand
AGGAAATCCATCCCTGATTGAGGCGCGAATGGCTGGAAAATCCGGATCGCATCATCATTCCAGAAATGCTCCCGTGTCTTCCAACCCCAGGGGAATTGGGGTATTACTGGGCTCTGATAATACGCAGCAATACTGATCCAATAGACCGTCGGACCTTCCGGCTGTTGGAACCAGCCGGTTTCTGGTATCTGAAAGTCATAGCGGAAACATATGTCAGAGGGACGTTCTGGAAAGAAATCACATCCCACGACTTGTTCAGTCAGGTCTTTGCGAAGCACACGCCACTCTCTGAGCATCCGGCCCGGATGGCTGTATTCCTGATCGATCCCGGCCGGTATGTCAGTCCATAGACCGATTTGAAATCCCATTGGAGCGATTTCGGGCGG
This sequence comes from uncultured bacterium, assembly GCA_964581845.1. Taxonomy (GTDB): domain Bacteria; phylum Hinthialibacterota; class Hinthialibacteria; order OLB16; family OLB16; genus OLB16. Next base: position 10,452 of record CAZORO010000140.1, on the reverse strand, counting down.
AGACTCATTTTGCCAGCCGATATAGGATCCCCACCAATGAAAATCGGTGATCATGCGGTTGTCCCTGCATTTCCAGTCATCGGCCACGATCCACTGACCGCCATGGATCGAGTATTCATCCCAACCCCAAAAACAGTTGGGGTAGGGTGATTCGGGATTGATACCAGGGGGTTGAGACCATTTCAGGAAAGAGTCTTGGGCTTCCGCTCCGAGACAAGTGACACCCGCCAAGATGACTATGGTTATCCATAGATATGGGTGGTGCCAGACCTCAGGACTGGCGGACTCAGGGTTTCTGCGCATTGTTTGCCTCCCCGTTCCATTCGCTAGATTGTTTGATTGGGGCGCCCTCCAAGCCGCACCGCGGCATTGAGGGTCACCTGGTTGGATGGTTGCTGAGTGTGAAAAAACGTTCTGTGACCACTTACAGGACAGACACGTTCATTAGATGGATGACATTGTTGGTGGGAGCCAGTTTGGGGGATTACGGGTAGTAAAGTCCCCTATGATGGGACCCCTACTCTTTACCCTCATGCATTCATGCACGCCAATGACACAGCTTGGCGACCGGCAAAGATGCTCCGATATCTCTTCTAATCTATGAAAAGTATACGTCTTTCTTGCGTCAACATCAACAAAAAAAAGGGCGTTTATTCAAGTATGTGATATGGTGTAAGAAACCCGCCAACAGGAAGGCTATTCTGATAGAGCTTCAAGAGATGACTTCAGAGAACTCTGTGTAAAGAGAATCTTTCCATCCGTGTGAACAACAACTCCATTCTCCGCCCACTGGTGAACTCCAGCTTGAGCGAATAAGGCCCGGAGAACCCCGGTATTTAAGCGAAAATCATTAAAGAAAATGGATGTGTGGCCTTCGGTCTTTTTCCTGGCAGCTGATACCGAGCCATCTCGAATGAATCTACCTAAACTCTCCACGCTTTGATCCGCCACGACCAATCGCGGAGAGACCTTGGTTTCCATATTCCAACCCCAAGAGAATCCATCAAGGACTCCCTCTCCTTTTGATCCCATGGGACCATCTTGAACCATTACTTCAATTCCAGTGATTTTCCGGCATCGCTCGACTGAACAACCCTCGGGACCGAGGTAACCCGGCGCATAAAGCCATACCGCTGTCGAGTGTTCCCGATCCAATCGCTGCAGGAGTTTACCGCTCTGATCCTGGGAGAGGTAAAAGACCGACGCAAATACATACACCTTACTGCGTGGCGAGATATCCGCGAGGAAATCCTCAAGGTAATAGTATCCGATGGATGCGCCAGTCTTGGCGATGTCGTTGCGTAGAAGCGCAAGCCCATTGTAAGTGAGATCCCAATCATTCCGAATGCTGTGCCTGGAGGATTCATCAACAATGAGGGACACATCAGGGACATAAGGCCGTGGATTTTCCAAGAGATCCATATAGCGTGGCTTCCAGATCTGAGCGAGTGTGTCCCAGAGCGCAACATCATTGAAGGCACCTGCGCCAATCAGGTCCATCCACCAGGTTCCCATACGATGCACCAACGCATTGGCCAAATTTCTTTGAAGGCAAGCCAGGGTCTCCGTGAGGTCTTTAGTCTGTTTCCCAAAACCCTCCTCAGAAAGCCATTTCGGCAAGTCATGTTTCACATCTATGAGGTGGGTTCGCATGTCGTCTTCATTGATCCACAGTTTTCCATGAAGGGCTATCGAATCAATTGCGGTCATGCATCCACTCGCGCCTCCCGCAAGACGTTCCTCCGTGGTTTGATAGGAGAAAGGAGCGCACAGGATATCGATGGAAGGGTCTTTGAGAAGCCTCATTGTATTCCAATGCCCGCCGAGGCTGCCGGGTAGATCAAAAAAGTACCCATGAAAAAATGCTGTCAGCTTCCTCCCGCCTGTCAGATTTTTGATCAACCGAGCAGCATCGATGATACGCGATGCAGTTAGCTCACTGGTGAATTCCGAGTAGTCGATCCACTGTTGTTCTTCAGGCTGGTGGTAAAATGCATCGAGAATTTCATCTCCACGAACTCCACGGATGGGAAACCGGTCACCCTCAAACCGGGGAATTCCGGCTTGTTCAACTCTCAAACCTGCCCTTCCCCATGCCCGGGATATGTTTTCATCACTTCCATACTTCTCCTTGAGCCATTTCCGGAAGGCCGAAAGGTTGGCGTTACTGTAATCTGGTCCTTTCTCGCGATACTGGTTGGGAAACCATTCGGTGGAGTTCTGTCCTCCAATGTGATATCCCAGGATTCGGGGACCATAGGAGCTGTTTTCAAAATGGAGAACCATGCGCGATAGACTTTCCTTGAATTCCTTCCATAGATATTCAGATCCAAGGGACATGACGGAGCTGCTCCCATCGGCATATAGGGTCCGTTCTCCCTCAGGTACCCTTCCCCAATCTTTCCAGTCATTTGGTGGACTCGACCAGATCCTCAGAAGAAAACGGGCCTCCGGATCCACCCCGATGAACCGATCCAGAAGCTCATACGATTTTGAGAAATCTGGTGGGATTTCCGAATCATTTTCATCGTGTTCAATCCAAGGCCATTTGTTAAATGGCATCGTGTACAGGTGAAATCCATGGCTCTTCGAAAGCTCAACCTGCTGGTTAAGAAGGTGCTCTTGTCTGTAAGTGGAAGTGTTGAAGAAAAACAGGAAAGGAATCGTGGGTTGGCCGTTTAGGGTTAGAACAGGTACACCCTGCCTGGAGATGATTCCAGCTGTGAGATCTTCCGGCTCAGCCATAGCCAACTGAGCAGGAAGAGAAAAAAGAAGAGCCACGAAGAGAATATGCTTGCAGGTGACTGTCACGAATCCAGAAAAAAACCTTGAGAAGAAATTCCGCATGAGTCATGACTCGACCTTCGGTTCGGTAATAGAGGATCCGAAGGTGACTTTTTCTTTCCGTGCATCCAAAAGAGCGCGTGTGTGAAGAGCGCTCTTCTCGGTAATCGGGAAAAGCCAGGTGAGGGCCATGGAGACTGAAAGACATGCGACAGTGATCAGGATGAAATAGAAACGCATCCGGAAGAGTGTGCCGGGGCTCTGCACAAGACCCTCTTTGTAACCGGACCATATGAGCAGATACCCCGCCACGATTGTGACGCAGGCGGTACTGGTTTTCATTAGAAATTGGAACACAGCGCCGAACATTCCCTCCCGGCGTAGCCCATGTTTGAGTTCATCGGTATCGCAGATATCCGCCATTATTGATCCTGACAGAACCCAGACACACGCAAGTCCGATGTTCACCAGGCCGGTTTCCACCAATTGGAGGTAGGGATAGTTGGGGGTGAAGAGCCACCAGCTGCCAATGAAGCCACTCATAGCAATCGCCTGTCCAATGAACATAGTCTCCTTCTTCCCAATTCGATGTGCCACCCAAGCGATTCCAGGTGTGACGCAAAGCCCCACAATCCCCTGCACCATTCCATTCCAGCCTCCAATGTAGGAGCCATATTCACGGTCTCCCCTGCAGATGTAGTCAATACTGATATACAGGTTCATCGGGCTGACCAGTGAACAAGCCAGGAGGATCAGGAACACAAGGAAGAACATGAGAAGGAATGCATAATTGGTGATAGTCATGCGAAAGGCTTGGAGGAGCTTTGTTTTGGGTTGATCCACATAACCATCGGCGCGGTCCCTCACAAAAAGCGCGGGGGCAAGAGCGCAGACCAGCATGATCAATCCGGCACCAACGGCCACATACCGGACTCCAACGACTTCATTTTCCCCCACCCAGTGCCCCATTTGGAAGGAGAGGTTGTAAAGCCATGGCATGAGAAATCCCGCCAGATACGCGAAAAAAGAATTCATAGCGAAAATGGAGGTACGCTCGTGGTAGTCAGTGCTCATCTCGATGCCCATCGCCCCCCGGGGAATTGCAAAAAGTGCATACCCAAAATAGCAGAGCATCGAAGCGGCAAGAAAGAATACGAAGAGTCCTTTTTTCCCAAGAGAGAGCGGCGGCATCCACAGGACTATAAAAAAAACCGAAAGGAGAATGGCGCCTACAAACACATAGGGCCTTCGCCGCCCCCACCTGGTACGAGTATTATCGGAGAGATTTCCAATGGCGGGATCGATGACCGCATCGAGGATACGTGGAAGAGCTAATCCCCACCCCAGGGCGCGTGGGTCGACACCCAGGCTGAGGTTATAGATGGGAAGGGTCAGGGTTTGTATTCCATTCGTAACGAACTGGTCCGAGATAGAAGCAACACTCCAGGCCACTTTCTGGCTTACCGGAACCTGCCTGTGAGGGTCTTCGGGTTGAATGGCGGGAATCGCATGATTCACCTCGTTTTCCGTCATGAGCCCTTTCCTCTGGGAAAATCAGGATTTGGCCACTATGGGACACCAAACCATTGTATGACTAGCCGGTGCAAGTCCATCAACTGAGTTACAGGTTGATAAGGGCCAAGCCTGATCCTTGAGATCCACATGCCAATCCACAAAGTGGTGGCCCATCTCCTGTTTGGGGCCGCGTGCCGGGCGGAAATCCAGGGTGAATCTGAAATCATCACCACGCTTCAGCAATTTGAGAAGAAGGTCATTCCGTCCTTCCTTCAAGGTGGCGGACAGGACGGTGTTGAACGGGGTCCACCAGATCCGCTCCTCGGATTGACCAACAAGCTCCCCATTGAGAAAGAGACGAAAAGCATCGGTGTTCCCGATGACAATAAAGACCTTTTCCTCAATCTCACTATAGACCGTCCGGTTAAGATAAGCGCAATACTGACCACGCAAACCAATAAGTTGATCCAGCGCAATCTCCCGTTCGTAAGAGGCAATGACTGCTGGTCTTCCGAGAATATGGGATAAACGCCGCCAATGAACATCCGCATCCACATCCAGTTCGGGAAGGTATTCCTTGTCCAACGATACAAAGTGATGGTTCATGGCTCTCTGCCACTTGTTCCCTTCCTTACGGGGATCCTTGGCATCGAAGAAGACTCCGAGAAGACGCCATAACCCGGCCCCCGCAATTCCAAAGGTAGTCTGTGCCGGCCGGGAACCGCCTAGACGAAGGAGGAAGAGGTGTTTCTGCGGCCAGGTATCGGCTTCGGGATCGGCCTGGAGGGTAAACTCAGCGGAAGGAGATTGAAGTGAAATCCATGTTTCAGCAGGAAAAACAGTCCATCCACTGGGTGGCTCGATGAGTAACGGAGTCTCGCTGGAGGGGGCGCCCTCGACCTGTACACGTATTCTGCGGTTGTCCCCAGGCGCCGCCGAAGGGAGATCCAGGTAATCGACCTTGAATGAAGGAACTGCTTTGACCGCTGAAGCAGGAAACGGCCTGAATGCTGGCGCTCCCTGGATGGTCACACCAGTCTGGCATTCTTCGGCAAGAAGGACTCCCACTCTCGCGGTGTCACGTGCCAAAGCGGAGAGAGTCATCTCGGGACGATGGTACTCAATTCCCATCACCAGATGGTCACCAATCGGTTCACGTAAATGAGCAGGGAAGTTGTGTGCACCCATGATCTGGCCGAGAAGTGCGGTTGCGGTGGCCATGGTACAGTCAGTGTCATAACCACAGGAAAGCGCGCTCAGGAGTGTCTTCTCAAGATTGTTTTCCCCGTAGAGAAGGGCAAGGAAAATGAAAGGAACATTGACCTGCGCATCGCAAGCTTCGGGGTGGCCCCCAGTCAGGAGGATGCGTTCACGAGCCTCGCGAAGATCCAGCCCCTCCTCATAGGCATCCAGCGCGCTCCGAACCGACCGCTTGATGAACGACCCTTCAGGCAGGTAATGGATGTACCGTTCACTTAGGCTATGGATGTCTGTTTCAAAGAAGGCCATGGCGGCCATAGCGGAAAGCATTTGCTCCGCTCCTGCTGACTGGGCCGAGTGGTCGAGTGTTCCATCCTTCCAAGCATAACCGGCGGCCAGATCGGGAGCTCCGGGAAAAACATAACCCCAGATTTCGGAACGAATCGGGCAGCCCATTCCATTTTCCCAGTGCTGGTTGGCAAGCCTTCCGGAGTAGGGAGGATGAATTCCCAAACGCCAATTCCTTCTTAGCATCCCGTACTCACAGAAGGGATACCAACACCCCTCCAGCCAAGCATTGGCCAGGTCGGCCGACTCCAGAGCCGCCCCTTTTTCCTCAAGCACTTTAAGCCAGAGAATTTGGAGGTCGAGGTCATCATTGGGGGGAACCTGTTCGGGAAAAAGGTGGTTCCTGTCCACTTCGATCCAGTTCTTGTTGCCTTCGAACCGGTCTCCGATCGTTCCGCCCACACTTTTTCCAATCCAACCCCCAAGAATTTTATCGTAATAGGTTTCGTAACTGATTTGCATTTAAGGAACATCCATTTCCTAAAGTTGAGGAACTGTGTCCTTTGCCTGTCTGGCAAAGCCTCATTTGTCAGGGAACCTAACATGGAACCGTTACCACAACAACCCCTTTAATGATAAGGGACTTGATTAGGCTACCGGGTTCATGACCTCATATACAAAGGATTGTGGGTTGTCTTTCGAATTCAGTGTTGCTATCCTGAAGTATGCTACTAACTTTAATATACATTAAAAATAAGGAACGTTACTCTTTGTAGCGTTGTATCATACCAGCAGGAACACGATCACAAAAAAAAGATCTTGACAGATATGGTGGAAACGGTACCATTTGATATGTCCCGCTGTTGGGATATGGAAAGGGGACTGTCATGGCAAGCTACGTAATCAAGAGGATGAGGGCACGAACAGGTTTCACTCTCATCGAGCTATTGATTGTGATCGCCATCATTCTGATCCTGATCGCTATCGCGCTGCCCAATTTCATGGAAGCCCAGATGCGTGCCAAGGTGACCTAGGTTAAGTCGGACTTTCACACGCTTGAGATCGCGATTGAATCCTATAGGTCCGACTATCCCCGTTACCCCACCCCGGAAGATCACCGGTATCTCGCTGGATCAACCCAGGAAATCCGTGAAAAGTATAAACGGAATCCCGCCTACCCGGTCTGCTACAGCATTGGTTGCGCGGTCGAATTGACCACTCCAGTCAGATATGCCACGTCGATTAAGTTCGTGGATCCGTTTGTTGGAAGTGGAAACTACCTCGATGATATTGGGAAGCACCGGATCTCCGACTACTTCTATCTTTGTTACGAGACTTGGGCCCATGTGAGGATGCCGGGACCGCGTGCGAAGTCGTTTGACTGCTGGCTCCTGGCTTCCTGGGGCCCCGATCAGGATGATAGCGGGTCATCCTGGACGATCTACAACGAGATGTACCTCAACCGCTTCGACTTCGGTCACCCGGGTTTCTATTCCCCCACGAATGGAACGTATTCGACTGGAGACATCAACAAAGTGGGGGGCAGCGCGCGCACACCCATAAGCAAACTCTGGTCGCGGTAGGCACAACCGTGTGAGGCAGAGTGTTCACTCCTCTTCTGATCGTCCTTGGGTTGCTTCTTGTGCCGCAGGTGATGGCGGATTCTTCAGTAATGGACTCTGGCCAAACGGCAGGCGCTACCCAAGACCTGGCGGTTGCATGGCTGGATCTTGAAGGTACAACCGAACCGGTCACCTACAGAGATGTCCTCCATGAGCAGGTATCACGTGCCAATTTTCCCCCTAAAGATGCTAGTCCTGAAGCGAAAGAATCCCATTTTCGCCGCATGATCCGGCTGGCGGCTATCCGGAAGATCCTGGCCGCCCAGGCATTCCATGAGGGTCTTGATCACAAGCCTACAATCCAAGAAAGGATCACGGAAAAACAATGTCAACTCCTAATCCAGAAACTCCGTGATAGTGTCTCCTCAAAGGTTCCTGTTCCCAACGATGATGAGATTGCGAGCTATTACCGGAACCACATGGACCAGTTCACTCTACCCGAAACCTTCTACATACAGATCATCAACTCCTATTGCCCCTCTCCCGAGGATCCTCACCAGCTGGATCTTGCCAGGGAACATGCGAAGAAAGCCTTGGCGGAAATCGAGGCTGGGTCTGATTTTGCCCGCGTGGCTGTCAAGTTCTCCAACTCTCCCATCCCTTACCATGGTGGGACAATCGCATTCTCACCAGGTGAGCTGAATCCCGCCTTGGAGGAAGCCGCGAGAAAACTTCGCAATGGCGAGAGAAGCGGGTTGATCCGGGGGAGGTATGGTTACCTGATCATCCAGCGTATGGGGTACACACCGGCAGTACCACAAAGTCTCGAACAGGTGCTGCCACTACTCAAATACAGAATGCACAAGGCGCGACAGGATCAGAAATGGGAGGAATACAAGCGCGCGCATTTCACGGCGATGAAACCAAGGCTGCACATCGATGCACTCAAACAGGAAGTGATTCCCCCGCAAACTCCTCTCCTGGAGTTCAACAACCGCGAGGTAAGCTGCGAGGAGATTGAAAAAAGACATCCTGATCTCATCAAAGAGGCTATGAATGCCCCGTTTGAAAAACGCAAAGAGGTATTCGATCAGATCATGGAGCAAGAGCTGACCTTGGAAATGGCCAAGACCGAAGGTATCGCGGAACTCCCAGAGGTGAAGATGGAGCTGGCGCGCTACCTGAGGGATCTCCTCTTCCATGAACGCGAACAACAACTACTGGATGAGATGCGGGAGAGCACGGTGGATCCTAAAGAAGTGGAAACCTTCTACATCAGTAACAAGGATCGCCTCAGGACACAGAAGGAGACACGTATCGAGATCCTGAATATCCCAGTCGAACAGGAAAAACGGGCCAAAGGTGAATCACCATCAGACAAGGAGATGGCACGCTCTCTGTGGCTGGCGCTTGAGGCACGGAACCGTATCCTGAATGGGGAATCATTTGAAATGCTCTCTAAGGTTTATTCTGGAAAGGATTGGCCATGGGAGCGCGACTTCCAACCACAAGGGCCCAGAGGAAGAATCATCGACATGGCGGTTGAGAGCCTCGAAAAAGGCGAACTCAGTCAACCTATCGAGCATGGTAATGGTTATTATCTGATCCGGGTCGTAGATACACATGATCCTCATCCACTCACACTCGAGGAGGCTTGGCTACGGATCGAGGAGACCCTACAGAGCCGGAAGGCAAAGGAAAAGATGGAAAAAAAATACGAGGACTTATTGAGGAATCACCGATTCAAGGTGAATGAGGGATATCCGCCGGTTGAGTAGACTCGGATAGTAAGGATTTCTTGAAAGCTCCCCGGTGAACACTGGGAACATGATCTTCCGTGATGCCATTTACGTGGTTAATCGGAGAGGATATCTCAAGGGGGAACCGTTTTCATATAACAATTGGGGAAAAGAACCATTATGATCCTTGAAATGTCGATGAATCGAACACGATAAGAATGCTAATATGAGTCTTACAGGATCCAAGCGGGATTCACGAAACCTGACCATTCGCCGTATCGCCGAGGAAGCAGGAGTCTCCGTCAGCACGGTCTCACGCTTTCTGAGCGGTTCCCCGAAGGTGAGTGATGATACGCGTACACGCATTCAGCGTGTGATCAAGAAGTACGACTACCGTCCCAATGTCCTCGCTCAGAGTCTTGCGCGAGGACATTCCCGCATCTTTGGGGTTCTGGCAGTGGAAGTCGCCAATCCCTGTACTCAACAAGTTCTTCAGGGGATCCTCTCACGGTCCGCCGGAACTCGATATTCGGTCTTGACAGCCTATAGCGAACCCGAGGTTCCCATCGAGGAGAGTGCACTCAACCTTCTGGTACAGATCAAACCCGCTGGTCTCATCATTCTATCCGAGCCGGAGTCCGATAGCGCGGATTTTCTGGAACATTTGGTCTATCTTTCAAAGTTCAGAGGAATTCCCGTGGTCCTTGCTGGAGACCGTGAGGGAAACACGGAACTCGACTGTGTGACCTATGATGAGATCGCTGTAGGTAACGTGGCCACCAAGCATCTGATCGAGAATGGGTTTGAGCCTGTGGGTTGTATCACAGGTGGCCTGAGATCCCTTACTGGACGGCTCCGTTATGAGGGGTACCGGAAAGCTTTAGTGGATGCGAACATCAGGTTCGATCCCGATCTGGTGTTCGAGGGGCATTTCCGTAAACACGATGGTTACAAGGGGCTCTATCAAATGCACGCGCGCGGGAAAATCCCCCGATCGTTGTTTTGCTGCAATGATTATACAGCTATTGGGGTCTATCTCGCCGCTGAGGAACTCGGAATCAAAATCCCCGAAGACCTCGCAGTGATCGGTTGCGACAACATTGACCTGACCACCCTGGTCCGTCCAAAACTTTCTAGCCTGAATTTCGACAATACCCAAAATGGAGAGTGCCTGGTGGATCTGCTGATACACCGTATCACCACCCCACAGTCCGAGAGGAAGAAGATCCAGCTCAGACCGGCCGTGATACAAAGAGACTCGACACGCCCAATGTAACTAGATTATTCCTCTGTGGAACCGTTTCCAAACAAATCCCCGAGAGAAATCACCCAGAAATAAGACTCATAAAAGTCCCAAAATATCC
>CAZORO010000139.1:0-10885 GCA_964581845.1 uncultured bacterium | reverse complement strand
TATTTTGACGACGGTGGTTCGGAAATCACGATGGTGACCTTATCAGTCCCCATGTACGATCCCGCTTCCAACTTCATTGGGGTGGCCACGGTTGACCTGTCTCTGGATCGGCTTCGCGCGATGGTACGCATGTCCCGCCTGAGCCGGGCGGCGGAAAGTAAGCGTAGTGGCACCAACGAATTCGCCTATCTCGTCAGCCGGTCTGGAAAAATCATCGTGCATCCGAACGAGGAACTCATGCTTCGCAAGGATTTTCCCGGCGCGGAGGCGAAGAGCCAACCGGGGGGTGAAGCCGTGGAGGCCCAACCCGAGGGCTTTACGGAGGCCACCATGGATGGCAAACCTCGAAGAGTTTATTGGGCAACCTCGCCGCTGACTGGCTGGAAAATCGTTCTTAATGTTTCCGAGGACGATATCCTCGCTCCCGTCCGCCAATTGATGGTGAATAGCGCTCTCATCGGTGTCGCGGGCTTGATGGTTTTGGTGGTCATTGTGACCATCATTGCGAGGCGCCTCGCTCAGCCATTGCTCGGTTTAACACGCTCCGCCACCGCCATTGAACAGGGCAGTTTCAGTGCAGAACTGCTTGGCTCGCTACCAGAACGCCGTGACGAACTCGGTGAATTGGCGAAGAGCTTTCAAACGATGGCTTGCAAGATCCAGACTCGCGAGCAGAGTCTGGCCGAGTTGAACCAAAATTTGGAGCGGACCGTCGAACAGCGCACCGCCGAGTTAACCGCCCACGCGGGTGAACTGGAAGAGCTCACCCGGCAATCCCAGGAGAGCGCTGCTTTGGAGTCGAGTCTGTCGGCGCTGAACACGAGTCTGCGCGGGAATCTGACCGCGGCTGAAGTTGCGCAGCGGGGTCTGGCAGACGCGGTCAAGTTTCTCGGAGCGCCCATGGGCGCGATGTTCGCCGCTGACATGGCGGGTGGGCTTCATCGTCTGGCTGTCCACGCGTATCCAGACAGTGCCGGGATTCCTACGTCCTTTGCCCCCGGCTGCGGCATCATCGGACAGGCCGCACAATCGCGGCGGCCAATCTTCACCCAACCGGACGTTGAACAACTCCGTGTGCAGTTTGGATTCGGGGCTGTGCCTCCTTCACATATCGTGACCTATCCACTGCTCGCCAATGACGTGACCGTGGGAGTGTTGGAGTTGTGTTTATTCAAGCCACTTACCGAGGTCCAAACCCGCTGGTTGGATAAAGCCTCCGAAACGATCGCCAATGCGCTCCGTTTCGCCATGGAAAGCGAGGAACGCAGACAAGCCGAGGAACGCACACGGCAGATCCTCGAATCAAGCGCCGAGGGCATCTTCGGCGTGGCTGAAGACGGCGCCATAACGTTCGTGAATCCAGCCGCCTGCCAGTTGCTGGGTTTTGACGCCGAGGAACTCATTGGTCAACCATCTCACGCGATCATCCACCACCACAGGCCCGATGGCAGCATATACCCAATGGAAGAGTGTCCTATGTACGCCGCCTATAAGCGGGGGGAGGCCAGCCGGATCGATAATGAGTTCCTGTGGCGCAAGGATGGTTCAGGCTTCCCGGTTGAATACGGCGCGAACCCGATTATCAAGGATGATCAGGTTACCGGAGCGGTGGTTACCTTCACTGACATCACCGAGCGTAAACGCGCCGAGCAGCGGATCCGTGAAACCGAACACTTCTTCCGTAGCGTCCTGGAGCTAGCTCCCGATGGCATGATGGTGGTGGACAACGATGGGATCCTCTTGGCGAATGCGCGGATTGAGAAACTGTTTGGCTATACACGTGAAGAACTCGTAGGCCAGCCCGTGGAAATGCTCGTACCAGAGGATGTACGCGAGCAGCATGTTGCACATCGCGAGGCTTACCACCGCGACCCCCTAGTACGTGAGATGAGCGTGAACCGCGAACTCCGTGGTATGCGCAAGAATGGTTCCATTTTCCCGGTGGAGGTGGGATTAAGTCCACTTCCCATCCGCCAAGGCCAGGGTGCTCAAGTTGCCGTCTCCATCCGTGACATTACCGAGCGTAAAGAAGCTGAAGAACGCATAAATGCTTACTTCACCAGTTCAAGCGACGGCTTACTCATTTTGTCACCGGAACGAGGCTTTATCCATGCAAATCAAGCCGCCGCGAGTTTATTCGGATTCGAGAGTATAGACGATCTGCCCAAGTGTGGCCCGCTGGATCTGTCTCCAGAACATCAGCCTGATGGGCGTCTCTCGAGCCAAGCTGCGGCGGATCTAATGAAAAAGGCGATGCAGATGAACACGCCCCTGCGTTTCGATTGGCTACATAGGCGTGTGGATGGGACAGAATTCCCTTGTGAAATCACTTTGATCCGGATCACTCTGGGCGGTGAGCCGGTCCTTCTCACCAGCATCCGTGATATCACCGAACGCAAACAGGCTGAGCAGAACCTGGCCGCCAGCGAACGTAGAATCCGCCGGATCCTCGAGACCTGTAATGAGGGATTCTGGTTGATTGATAACAACACAGTGACCCTGGAAGTCAACGATGCCATGTGCCAGATCCTTGACCGGACGAGGTTCGAGATCCTTGGCCACAGCATCCTAGAGTTTACCGATGAGCAGAACACCCGCATATTCAAGGAGAACATTGCAAGACGTGCGAAAGGAGAAGTGGGTTCCTACGACATTGAATTGCTTAGACCCAATGGGAGTCTCGTGCCTTGCCGTGTCAATGCCACACCGCTTTTTGATGAGGAAGGAGTCAAACAGGGCGCGTTCGCGATGTTCACGAATATCACCGAGCAGAGAAAGGCCGAGGAGGATCTACGCGCCGCAATGGCCAAAGCCGAGGAAGCCACTCAAATGAAGTCGATGTTCCTGGCAAACATGAGCCACGAGATCCGTACCCCCATGAATGCGATCATTGGCCTTTCGCATCTAGCCTTGAAAACACCACTCAATCCCAAGCAGCGTGATTACATCAGCAAGGTCCATAATGCCGGCACCGCTCTGCTTGCGATCATCAATGACATTCTCGATTTCTCGAAGATCGAGGCGGGTAAACTCGACATCGAGGTCACGGATTTCCAGATCGATGAAGTGATTGGAGCGGTGACCACGGTGACCGCTCAGAAAGCCCACGACAAGGGGCTCGAATTCCTCGCCGATGTGGCCTCCTCGATACCGGATCAGTTAAAAGGTGACCCCCTGCGCTTGGGGCAGATCATCACCAATCTGGTGAATAATGCCATCAAGTTCACGGAACATGGGGAAATCCGGCTCAAGATCGAGCTCCTTGAACGGACCGGAGAAAAAGTGCAATTAAGGTTTTCTGTGAGTGACACGGGCATCGGTATGACGCGCGAACAGGCCGCGCGGCTATTCCAGCCTTTTTCGCAGGCGGATATGTCGACCACACGCAAGCACGGAGGAACAGGACTCGGGTTGACGATCTGCAAGCGGCTGGTGGAGTTGATGGGGGGACAGATCTGGCTGGAAAGCGAGCCAGGGGTGGGAAGCACCTTTAACTTCACCGTCTGGCTCGCGGTGGGGCAGGTGGGAGAAACCGGAAAATTGATCCCTGACCGTCTCCAACGCCTCCATATTCTGGTGGTCGACGATAACGCTGCCGCACGTGAGATCCTCGTTGAATCCCTGATATCTCTGGCGGAACAAGTGGATGCTGTCAGTTCTGGCCCCGAAGCGATTGCGGCCATCAGGGAACGCGACAGCGACACGCCCTATGACGTGGTCTTCATGGATTGGCGGATGCAGGGTATGGATGGGTTGCAGGCGATAAGGCTCATTAAGAATGACACTACACTGCATATACAACCTGCTTTCATCATCGTGACCGCCTTTGGACGTGATGAGGTCCGTGAGGAAGCAGAAAACCTCCATGTGGATGGCTTCCTGGTGAAACCAGTCACCAAGTCGATGCTTGTGGATTCTCTAGTGAATGTCTTCGCTCCCTCCTCACTGGAGGCTGGCGCTGGCATGATCGAGGCAAGAGAAGAGGGAGACCGTTTGAGAGGTATGAGAGTTCTCTTAACGGAAGATAATGAAATCAACCAGCAGATCGCGATCGAGCTCTTGGAGGGTGTGGGGGCCCAGGTGGAGGTCGCTAACCATGGACGTGAGGCGGTGGAGAAGGTCCTTCAGGTTCCGTTTCCGCCGCCCTACGATGCCGTGCTGATGGACCTTCAGATGCCGGAAATGGATGGCTATCAAGCCACAGCGAAAATCCGGTCAGACACCCGTTATGATTCTCTACCCATAATTGCCATGACCGCCCATGCCACTGTGGAGGAACGTCAGCGCTGCCTGGCCGCTGGAATGAACGACCACATTTCCAAGCCCATCGATCCGGCTTTCTTGTTCGATACATTGGGACGTTATTACAAGTCAACGGAGCGAACAGAGTCTCTAGGCTCAGCCGAACCGATAACAATGGAAGTTCAGGTGGCAGACACCAACGAGATTCCTGTTGTCGAGGGTCTTGATACGAAAGACGGACTTTCCCGTGTGGCTGGCAACCGCAAGCTTTATATGAAGCTCCTGCGTCAGTTCATCGAGCAGCAGGGATCAGCGCCTGAACAAATTTCCGAGGCTTTACAAAAAGGTGAGCCGGCCCTGGCCGAACGTTTGGCCCACACTGCAAAGGGTGTGGCTGGGAGCCTGGGAGTCCGGGAAGTACAGCAGGCGGGCGCGGATCTGGAAAAAGCCATCGCAGCGAAATCTCCCCACGATGAAGTGACGCCGGTACTCGAGAAGTTTGGGGCGGCTCTTAAAACCTTTATTGACCGTCTTCGTGAAGCTCTCCCTCCGGAGGCTCCACCAGCCACGACTAGCATTGCTCCTCTGGATTTGGGACAAGCAAAACTTCTAGTCCAGGAATTGATCACCCACTTGAATAACTTCGATCCAGCGGCCAATGATTGCCTTGAGACCCACCGGAATGTATTTCAGGCGCTCCTGGGTGAAGAGGCTTTCCCCCGCTTCGCACAGGACATCGGTGCATTCTCCTATGCCGAAGCGCTTAAACAGCTCGAGAAAGCGTCCCACGAGAAAGGACTTCTCTCAACATGAGTTCCCCCATTTCCACCACAAACGATCGTATCCTCATTGTGGATGACACTCCCGCTAACATCCAGACACTGGCGGCCGTCCTGAAAGAGAATGGTTACCAGATCAGCGTGGCAACCAATGGCAAGCAGGCGCTCGACGTGCTGGCCCGCATCCATCCTGACCTGATCCTGCTGGATGTGATGATGCCGGAAATGGATGGATTCGAGACTTGCCGCCGGCTGAAAGCGGATGAGAAGCTAAGCCAGATTCCGGTGATTTTCCTGACAGCCAAGACCGAGACCGCCGACATCGTGCAAGGCTTCGAGTTGGGTGCGGTTGATTATGTCACCAAGCCATTTAATACCCATGAACTCCTGGCTCGTGTACACACCCATCTGTCGCTGCTGCGCCAACAGCGGGAACTCCAAGAGAATTACCAACGCTTGAGCGAGCTGGAGCGCCTGCGCGATAACCTCGTGCACATGGTTGTGCATGATTTACGCTCTCCGCTGCTAGGCCTTTCCGGGTGCCTGCAGATGCTCCAAGCAGATCTGGAGGACCAACTTGGGACCGAACAGGCCGAGGATCTCGATTCGGCTTTAACCGCGGCACAGCGGCTGAGTGAAATGGTCACTTCACTATTGGATGTCAGCCGTCTTGAGGCCGGGGAAATGCCACTCCATAAACAGACCTGTGATCTGCGCCCGGTAATCACCACGGCAATTGACTCACTAGGGGGACTCACCAAGGGACGGCATGTCACTTTCTCTCCCTCCGATCAACCGGTCTCCCTATGTTGTGACTCAGAGGTCGTGGCCCGGATTGTGGCCAATCTTGTCGGGAACGCTTTGAAGTTTACGCCAACGAGTGGAGAGGTGCGTGTGACGACGAGTTCGGATGGGAACACTGTAAAGACCGCCATTACTGATACAGGACCCGGCATCCCACCGGAGTATCGCGAGAAGATCTTTGAGAAGTTCGGGCAAGTTGAGGGCCGTGCGGAAGGCAGAAAATACTCCACCGGCCTTGGATTGACCTTTTGCAAGCTCGCGGTGGAGGCCCACGGAGGCCAGATCGGGGTGGACAGCGAGATTGGCCAAGGGAGTACCTTCTGGTTTACACTACCTGTAGGGTAAAAGCCACTTGCTGACTTTATTATTGGATGAGACGCACCCGGGGGTGCGGGAAAGGAAAGGGAAACGAACAATGCAAACAAATCCAGGTAGTCCGGAGGACGAGCTTCTCGCTGAACAATTGGAGTTTATAAGGGTGCTTGAAGGTAGCGATGCGAAACCAGGCCAGCGGTCCGTCCTGGTGGTTGATGATGAGCCGTCGGTACGCCGGATGGTCAGCCGTTCGATGACCAGCCTGGACAAGGACCTGAAAGTCTACCAAGCCGAGAATGGTCAAGAAGCGCTTGATGTTCTCAAGGCCATCCGGATTAAGGATGGCATCGATCCAGTGATGATTGTCACCGACCTGCAAATGCCGATCATGGATGGGTGGGATTTCATCGACCAACTCTGGAATGAATGCCAGAGTATGGGACGGAGTTTCGGTATCCCTGTCATCGTCCTGTCATCTTCATCAGGGGTAAAGGGCAGGTTTTTCGGAAAGTCAGTGCATGGGGAAAAGTGCAAGTACCGTCCCCTGGTGGCGATCGCCAAGGAAGAATGCATCAAACCCCGTAAGTACGATTCACAGGGCGAAAAGGGATTAGCCGCCTGGATCAAATATTTCCTGCGTCACCCGGATTCAATGAGTGAATGGAGTTGACCTTGGTCCTGAACACTTCGGCGGCGAGTTAATACTCAGGTAGGGCAAAGAGAATTGGAAGATGTATCCATATTGCGCCGTTGCGGTATGGGGTTACAGGGGATTTTTTCTCCCCTCATTGAGTGATTTTCCAACACCATGAAAGATCGCATTCTCATTGTTGATGACACTCCCGCAAACATTCAAACTCTGGCCGCTATTCTCAAGGAGAAAGGATACCTGATCAGTGTAGCCACGAATGGCAAACAGGCACTTGATATCCTTAACCGTCTCCAACCCGACCTCATTCTTTTGGATGTCATGATGCCGGAGATGGATGGATTCGAAACTTGCCGGCGTCTCAAAGCATGCGAGGATTGGTGTCAGATTCCGGTTATATTCCTTACCTCTAAAACGGATACCGCCGATATTGTCAAAGGGTTTGAACTGGGAGCGGTGGATTATGTCGCCAAGCCTTTCAATGCGCATGAACTTCTGGCGCGTGTGAATACCCACCTGACGATGGATCACTTAAGACGAGAGAATGAACGGCTGTTGCTGAATGTTCTCCCTCCATCAATCGCAAGCCGGTTGCGGTCAGGGGAGGAACACATCGCCGACCGGTACGCTGAAGTCACGGTACTTTTTGCAGACATCGTCGGTTTCACGGAGCTGGCTTCCTCCATGCCCGCGCATGTCCTCGTGGATTTGTTGAATGATCTTTTTTCGCGCTTCGACTTGACTGCCCAGGAACTGGGTATCGAGAAAATCAAGACCATCGGCGATGCGTATATGGCGGTATGTGGTCTGCCCGAGGCGTGCGAAGATCACACGGAGCGTATCCTGAAAATGGCCCTCCGTTTGATGGAGATTACTAGAAGTTTCAAGGAAACCTGTGGTGTACCGGTGAGGCTGCGGATCGGGATCAACACTGGTCCCGTTGTCGCCGGAGTGATCGGGCGTAATAAGTTTATCTATGATCTTTGGGGAGATACAGTGAACCTTGCAAGCCGGATGGAATCCTATGGTGTACCAGACACCATCCAGGTTACCCGGGGAGTTTTCGAAAAGCTTTGTAGTCAATACTCCTTCGAGGCAAGAGGTCCGATCGAAGTAAAAGGCAAAGGGGCGGTTGAGACATGGATGTTGCGTTGTGGCTAAAGGCAAATGTGTGAGAGTCACGGAATGATTGTAAACCTCGTAACAGAGAGAGTCACAATCTCATTCAATCGGGAGGTGTATCGATGACAGTAAAAAACCTTAGGGTTGTTATGACTGTTCTATGGCTTCTTTTCTTACCATCCGTTGCCCGATCAGAGGGGGCCGATATTTCGACGATCACCAATGAGATTCGTACTTCTCTCGATCAGTATCTGGAAACTTTCAACAAGGGTGATGCCGAAAAACTGGCCCATTATTGGATTGAGGATGCCACCTATACCGATTCGAATGGCAACCTGACAGTTGGCAAGAATCAAATCCTGGACTCATTTCAGCGGCTTTTTCAGGACAATCCCGGTGTCCAAATGCGCATCGCTGACTCCAGGATCGAACCAGCCAGTGAAGGATTTGCCCATGAAACCGGGTTGGATATCCTCACCTACGCGAATGGAACCGTGGAGGAGTCATCCTACACCGCTGTCCTCAAGAAAGTCGGTGATAAGTGGTTGATCCAGGAGTTGATCGATCTGGGACCACCCGAACCGCCTCCCCACTCCGAACACTTAAAGATCCTCGACTGGCTGATTGGAACTTGGAAGGATGAAGAAGACGGGATGGTTGTGGAAACCACCTATGAGTGGTCCTCCAAGAAGAATTCCATCCTCGGGAGATTCTCAATCGTCATCGATGGCGAACTTGATAAGGATGGGAACATCATGATTGGGTGGGATCCAGTTGATGAAACCATCCGCTCCTGGACATTCGACTCGGAGGGAGGAACCGCTGAGGCGGTATGGTACGAAAAAGATGGTAAATGGTTCGCAAAGGCGTTACATGTTTTGCCTGACGGTGAGACAGGCTCCTCAACTAGAGTCTTCGAAAAAAAAGATGACAAGACGGTCCGCTGGAGAGCGATCAACCGTGAGGTCGATGGTGAGCTGCTCCCGAATATCGGGCCAATCACTTTGACTCGGGTTGAGAGGAGAAACTGATCATGAACCACGAAAAAACTGGAATGAAACAATTCAGGAGATTCCTGTCGATTCTGTTCCTTGTATTTGGGGTGTTGGTGCTTATTTTCCCCTATGACCTTGCGGAAGCCCGTGGAGGTGGCGGCCGAGGGGGTGGGGGAGGTGGACGAGGTGGTGGCGGGGGAACCCGTGGCGGAGGCGGAGGAAGGAGTATGAGCCGTCCAGCAAGCCGCCCGGCACCAAGCCGTCCAGCACCAAGCCGCCAAAGATCCTCGTTCGACTATGCGCACCCAGCACCACGTCCTGTTCGACCCTCACGTCCCATGGTTCTTCCGGCGAACCTCCAACGGCCGCCTGGGGGGATGAACCGGGTTCCCAGTCAACGCCCCCCACAGATCCAGCGCCCTTCGAGCCTTCCCAACCGGCCAAGTGGGCCTCCTCACTATGACTCGGTCCAACGTCCCGCAAGACTGCCTGATCGCCCAACCGCTCCGGGAGCACGCCCTGGATCAGGCGCAGGTCGTCCTACCCAAGCGGATCTTGATCGATTCCTCCAGAATAGACCTGATACACGGCCTGGTTCACCAAACCAACTTCCTTCCACACGGCCCGGTCGTCCCGGAGGAGAGGAAGGGATCTCGACACTTCCCGCCGGGCCGGGAATTGCTACCCGGCCCGGGCAGGGTGTACGTCCCGGTCAACCTGGATTCCGTCCCGGGGAACGCCCACCTCGCCCAGAGCAGCTTCCCGCCGGCTGGAGGGAAAACTGGGATACCTGGCAGAATAAAGCTGATCAAATACGTGAGGACTGGTATAACAATTATTACGGCCACCACTACGATATCTGGTATGGCGATGACTGGTGGCATGATCACTATCACCCGTATTGGCCCTACTATGAGGATTGCTATGACTGTGACTGGTGGTCTTGTCCGTCAACTTGGGCGGCATTGAGTTCTTTTATGGGCTCTTTGTTAACTCCAGCACCGATCTATTACACCTACGGTCCAGGTGGGAATGTCTTCATTGCGGGCGATACAGTTGTAATCGATGATGACAAGCAGGTTTCCACCGATGCGTATGCCCAGGAACTGGCCAGTCAAGTCGAGACGATTCCCGAAGAGGCTTCTGATGAGCTGGAGTGGATGCCACTAGGTGTCTTCACAATCGTTGATGAAGACGCTCCTGAGTCTACCATGTTTCTGCAACTGGCGATCAGCAAGACCGGTGTGATCGCGGGGATGTTTCAAAACACTACCACCGAAAATGTGGTCCCCATGGAAGGCTCGGTTGACAGCAAATCCTCCCGGGTCGTTTTGAGACCCACTGGGAAGGAATACCCGATGATCGAAACTGGATTGTATAACCTCATCCAGGAACAGACCCAGGCGCTGGTACATTTCGAAGGTGGGAAAGTTCAACAGGCGCTCCTGGTCAGAGTCGAAAAACCTGAGGCAGTACCGGCTGGAAGCGAACAACCTCAGGCAGAACAAGGTGACCAGAAGGAGCAACCCAAAAAGGAAGCAACACCAGACAGGTAGTTCGAAACGAGAAGTCCGTTTTACCAAAATCAGGCGGGGCTGAATCCAGGTACAATCTCAGCCCCGCCGTGATCAGTTCCTACCAGCCAAAAGCTGGGATTTGAATAACCCCCAAATCCTCATAGAACTGCGAGGCATTTTCGTAGTCCATGTCTCCGTCAAAACCGCGTGTCTTGCTCATTCTTCCCGTGCTGTGGATCAGGTCGCGCTGACGGGTAGTTCCACGCTCATGGGATTCACGCTGACGGTCCAATTTTTCCTTACGCCGGGCTTCCCTCGCACTGTCTTCTGGCTGGTTATCCGAACCACCACTGACATTTTCCCAGCCTTCGTCTGATTGCTGGTACACATTTCCTTCATCGTCCGATTAGAGCTCTTTCGATTGCGCCGCCTCTCTCTTCAGCGCTGCCTGGGCATCGCTGA
>CAZORO010000138.1:0-10895 GCA_964581845.1 uncultured bacterium | reverse complement strand
CGCTCCCTCATCCCCCTGCCCATTCGAGTAATTCCAACACCCCGCGATCAAGTCTCCAAAACCGTCCCCATTCACATCACCCGCCGTGGATACCGAGACACCAAACTGCGCATTCACCCGGTTGCTTTCAGCCTTCCAGGCGGCATTCCCAGGCGTGCCGTCCACACCCCCATTCGGACCTGATGCCGACCCACGCCAGACAAACACAGCACCTTCATTCGTCTCGGGATTGTCATAAACATTGGCCCCTACCGCCACATCGGAATAGCCATCCCCATTCACATCACCCGCCGTAGACACCGAGACTCCAAACCAGGCCTCAGTCTGTGAACAGACAGCGGTCCAGTCGGCGTTACCAGGCGCACCCTCCTCCCCCAGACCTGTAGCCGATCCAAACCAAACAAAGGCACGGCCAGCTCCAAAGTAATAGGGAGAACCAACAATGATGTCGGAATAGCCATCGTTGTTGACATCCCCCGCCGTGGACACTGAATAGCCAAAGAGAGTGGGCAGATGGCTACTGCTATCGGCAGTCCAATCCGCTGTGGTGCTCAATCCCGTGGGGGAGCCATAATAAACACAGACACGTTCGGGAGTATCGAGGTCATCCTTCAAGACCGTTTCTTCTGTACTCTCTCCCCCCTTGTTTGAGCTGTTTTTTTTAATAAGGACCTCCACTCTCCGGGGGGAACCACCGAATACACTTATAGACTCGCCTACAATGACATCCGAATATCCATCGCCATTGACATCGCCAGCGGTTGACACACTGAATCCAAAGCGGAGCTGATTGGAGACACCCTCAGCCACCACCCAATCGGCATTCTCCGGGGTTCCTGGGGGCGGGGCTGTACTCCGTCCATACCATCCGAGGACAGCCCCGGTGGAGGCGCCGGCAATACGTCCGCCGATAGCACCCACGATGATGTCTGAAAAACCATCGCCATTCACATCACCAGCCGTGGACATTGAAAAGCCAAAGAGAGCCCCTGCTTGATTACTTTCAGCGGTCCAGCCAGGGGTAGTGTCCAGACCATCATGGGCACCCCCATAGAAAAAGACTCGGCCTTCATTCGCTTGCCCATTATCGTAAAAGGGTGCAGCTACCATCACATCCGAATACCCATCGCCACTCAGATCACCCCCGGTGCAGACAGTCATTCCATACAGCGCAGTCTCTTGGGCACCTAGACCGATCCAATCGGGAGTGGCCGAAAGTCCCTTCTGGATCCCTCCCTCGATTACCGACTCCACTCTGACAGGATAGACCGCTTGTTCATCCTGGACTGTTACAACGATGGTATCCGAGTCGAGCACAACCGCTGTTTCCAAATTCTTACCCTCGCTGTCGACCGCGTGAAACCGGTGCCAACGGAACAGCACTGATTGGTTATTCAACAATTCGACAATAGTCCCTTGAACAGATGGGGAACCTTGTCCTTTCCCATCCACTTTGATTCTCAGTTGGAGGAGCCCCTCTCCATCTGGTCTCCCGTCTAGTCTCAAATTCTGGAGAAGACCAGACTCCTCATTGGCATACCGGACCGAAAGCGAACCGGACTGATATTCGATTATATTGTATTGTGTTGTGATGGTGGTGGTGCTGGAATCAGATAACTTTATCCCACGGCCCACGGATGGAAGGCTCAATGAGAAGGCCAATGAGGGATCTGAATCAGTACGGCAAGAAAGCATAACCCCTTCCGGGGTGAAGTAGGCGCGGATGTTCTCTTCTCTATTGGCGATGTGGTATGCCGCTGGGACACCAGCCGGGAGACCATTCTCCTGCCAAGTGACCTCATGTTCCATGCGGCGGATCGAATCCTGAACAGCTTCAAGCCATTCCGCCGATGGGGCCTGAGACACTTGAGCGCCCGAGACTCTTCCCCCAATTGCTGGGTAGGCCAAATACAGAAACAAAAGACAGGAAAGGAGATTCCAGAAAAGGGATTTTCGAGGATTGCTGATTCTTCCTTCAGAACCTGGGGTAATCATGGACATAGCCAACCGCCTCCTGTCGAAAGGATATGGGTGGGCGGTTTGACTCGAGGTGCTTGCGGGACTGGCCTACCGGAAACCTGACAGACAATGCAAGGGGTTTCGAGGCGGAACGGGATCAGGGATGAGACAGTTCAAAGATGTAATGCCAAGTGAAACCCTCAAATCAAAGCCGGGGAAACAGATGTCACGAAAACTCCGCCAAGTCTCCAAGGCATCATCAAGACCCTCTTACTAGAATAGTAAATCCTTACCCCGCCGTTTTCCAGTGCTTGATTGGCGGGAGAATGAAGGGGATGATTGACAAATCCTTAGTGGCCGGAGATGGGCATCAAAACCTGAAAGCGAATGAGGGAGTCCCCGTTGTGATGAATGAAGGAAATGCCGTATTCACACTATTGGATTGCGTGGTTCTGGTGGGGTATTTCGTGGGGATCATGTGCATGGGGCTGTGGGTTGCCCGGAAGGTAAAAACCAGTAGCAAGTATTTTCTGGGTGACCGTGGCCTCAATTGGTGGATCATGATGGGGCAAGCCTTCGGGACCGGAACTCATGCCGAGCAGCCAGTCGCGCAGGCGGGGGCTTGCTATGAACTCGGCTTCGGGTCGATTTGGTTCCAATGGAAGAATATGCTCATCACGCCGTTCTATTGGCTCCTGGCGCCCTGGTACCGGAGGAGCGGAAGAACCACTATCGGGGAAATCATCGAGGACCGTTACAGCCGGAAGCTGGCTTTGCTCTACACTGTTTTCGCGATTGCCTTTTTCGTGTTCAACCAGGGAGCCATGCTCAAGGGAGCTGGGAAGGTCATCTCCATTGCGGCTGGCGAGGAGTTCATTTCCGCCAATGGAGTGGTGGTGGTGATGACCGTAGCCTTCATCATTTACAGCTTCTTTGGCGGATTGTTGGCCTCGGCGTATACGGACTTCGCTCAATCCTTTCTTATTATCGTGCTGTCCTTCATTATGATTCCGGTAGGTTTGTCGCAAGTGGGAGGTTTTTCCGGGCTACACCAAAGTCTTCCACCGGATTTCTTTAATTTATACAGTGAAGCCTCGGGGTTGACCGCTTTCACCATCGCCATGCTGGCGGTCAATGGCATGGTGGGAATTGTCGCGCAACCGCACATGCTCTCAATGGTGGCCACTGGCAAGACGGAACGCGCGGGAAGGATTGGGCAGACATACGGAAACATGGTCAAGCGCTTGTGTACCATTGGCTGGGCATTGACAGGACTCATTGTAGCGGCTCTCGCGGTGCAACAAGGAATGCACTTGGCGGACCGTGAGGCGGCTTTCGGAATCGCCTGCCGTCATTTCCTCACCCCGGGACTCACCGGACTGATGGTGGCCTGTGTCCTCGCTGCAAATATGTCCACCTGCTCCAATTTCATGGTCAACACCGGGGCGCTCTTTACACGCAACCTGTACCTGCATTACATCAACCCCATAGCATCGGATCACGTCATTCTTCAGATGGGAAGGATTTCCGGGCTGCTGCTGACTCTTTCGGGAGTCATTTTCGCCCTGACCATTGAACATGTTCTGGATGCCTTTCTGTTCACCGAGACCATCGCCGCTTTCATGGGGATTATGTTCCTGGGCGGGCTGCTGTGGAAACGCGCTAACCGGCATGGGGCACTGGTGGCGACCATAGCCGCGTTCGGACTCTACTATTGGCTGAATTATTCCGCAGCAGGAGAACTCAAACTGGTTTATAAATGGCAGCCGGAACCCTTCGCGTGGGCGATGTTGACCGGCTTCCTGGCTTTGATAGTGGTCAGCCTGCTGACCAAGCCCGAGGACCAGGAGCGGATCGAAAAGTTCTTCGACAACATGATTTACTCCAGCGATGAACCTTCTGAAACAAGAAGCGGTCCCCACCCTGACAAGCTTCATGTAACCAAGGAAAGGGTGCTCGCGTCGGAACTCGGAGAGGACATGATCCTGCTGGATGCACCCAGCTGGTTCACCAAGGAACGTTGGGTAGGATTTCCACGGCGTTACCGTGAGGATATCGTGGGATTTTTCCTAGCGTGGTTAACCGTGGCGTTGCTGATTTTCATCGCTTGGGTGGTGATGCAGGTGGGGAGGGGGTAGAAAATATAGATATACTCAATTGAAAAACTGTTCAGTAGAACTGTGTGCTTATATACAGAATGCTTCATCCAGTAAACTCCAGTGGTTGTTTGAGTTCGTTGCAGTGCGAGTACGGAAGCCACCCTTCATGTTGAAGGCGTCCAACGACTACACCCGGAGAAACTTGAACTAACTGGGCAAATCTAACAATGTCATCCTTGCTGAATCGCAGTTTCCGTGGTAGATCCCCTCCTCCATGGAACCGTAAAAACGACTCATATTGTCTTAACGGAATTAATCGATTCCGTGCAAATTCATCTGCTTCCTGCTCCTTCTCAGATGGCTCACCTTTGTCAACTTCCAAAAAGATGTCTTTCTCTCCATGGAGGTGAATGTGACCTAATTCATGAAAAAGAGTAAACCAAAAATTTCCATCATCCTTGCCACGAAGACTCATTTGGACTATGGCCTTAGATGACGAAAGCCATCGAGTGGCGCCATATATGGGTGCGCCGGTAATACCCGGAATATAAACCAATGCCACACCACTTGCAGCCAGCGTATTCACCAACCACTTCTGGCACTCGGAAATTGATCCCGGCACTTTTTTGCGTATTGATATCAACACATTTGAAAAGGTTTCCTTGCGGAAGGGCTCGCAAGGTAGATCTGAAGCGGCTATCTCACCAAGGCGGAGCCATGCTGCCAAGCAGCCAAAGTGAGCATTACAGGTTTTTGATTTCCGGAAATTGTAGACTGCTTGTGTTTTCTCCCAGATCTTGCTGTATTCATCCGGGCTATTCACACCAAAAAAAGTGAGCACTACCCTAAGTTGATCCCTCATATCCTCCATTAATGGAACAGCTTGACGGGCGATGAGTTCTTTCAATGGGATATGCTCATTTTTAATCCAATTTCTATAATGAATAAGACGTTCCTGATCGCGTAGGCGTGCTCGTGCTTCCTCGTAGTTCTTTTGGAGATTGATCCAAAACCGGGCAGGAACACGGAAGACTCTCTCCAATGCGATTGCTGTATCTGGTGTTATTGGTTCAGTTCCATTAACGATTCCGTTAATCGTCTTGCGGGCAAGTCCAGTGCGCTTTGCCAGCTCCCCTTGAGTCATTCCCCACTTCCCAAGTGTCTCTCCAAGTGATCTACCAGGAATTACCGCATAATCAGGTGAGAAAGACTGAAACGGACTATCAACCATGGGGATCCTCGATTCCGATAATCATGATTCTTGATACCTTTTTCCAGTCGACACCGCCCCCTGGCAGAACTGGCTCTGGATCATGAGCAACCTCAAACAAAAGGCGATAAGGATGGTCCAAATCAACAGAAAATGTCGCCTTCTCCTGTCCCTTAGGACGTGTGTGTTGGTGAAGACGAGGACCAGGCAAATAACGGAGATCTTCCAAAGTATCAGCAGCACTTAGCTCAAATAGTCGTTGCTTCACAAGCTCGGCACGTTCTGAACCATGAACCCGGAGGAGCTTCTTTTCTGTTTCAAGTTCCTTGCGCAGGCTACTCGACCAGTACTCAATCTCCACCGTATGTTCTCCCTAAGAGTAACCCTAAACGTTACACATTGTCAACCCAGATCCATGTTTGATAAAGGGTATGGTTCAATTCTCTATGGAATCCATATGATCCCCTACCGTTTCCCCTCAGCCCCACTCGGCGAAACCACCGTCACCTTGCGTGGAGCGATCACTTTCACCAGATCCGGCAGGTCAGCCACCTTGAGGATGCCGGGAACCACATTGGAGAGCTGCCCCACAGAATAAGGGGCTTGGAAGATCGAGTCCCATGAGGTCAGGCCCCCGGTAAGAACAAGCTCCTTTATGCGTTGATCCAGAGCGGTGGCTACTACAGCGGAGGGAACCGCCTCGCATTCCGCCACCACCTTGATGGGTTGGCCGGGATAACGCTTTTGAAGTAAATCCAGCGATGCCAGAATATCCTCTACCCGCTGCCCCAACAGGGGACGATTTAAATGCAGAGCCAGGAAGGCTTCTGTCCAACCTCCAAAGTACTGGTCGAGTTCGCTTCCTTTGAACCTTTCCTTGGCATCCAAACCGCGCAAGGAAACCACCAGCACAGAGTGACCCGCTTTGACTTCCTCCCCTGGGGAAGGCACCAGCCCCTTTTCTGTAAATGCTGCATCGGGTAGCCACAGAACCGGCTGTTCCTGAGTACCGGTGGACTCATGGAGAATTGCTGCCAATGTCCAGCCCTTCTCCAGTTCAACCGTGAATGTGGTGGACCGGATTCCATCGGAGACTTCCGGCTCCTTCTCTTGTTTCCAGTCCAGGTCAGCGGGTGAGTGTATATTCGCGAGCTGAGTCACCTCCTCGATCCACTTCCCATCCTTGTCCGCGGCGATGGCGGCATGGCGTTGCTCCGCAAGTGCCGCCGCTTCTTCGGCATAGAACGAGGAAAGAGTACGCGCGCCCGGAATGGAGGTCATCACAAAACCCGTGGAGGTACAATAGAGATCCGCTGCCGGTTTCGGCTGAGTCTCCGGTTCGGGGGTCTCATCGATCTGTCCTTTCAACCAGAGCGCCATCCAATGGTACATGGCGGTACGCTGAGTGACCGCGAAACCATGCTCTCCGGGAGCCTCGACAATGTCCAAAGCCTCAGGGCGGCCATACCGGCTGTAGAAACCCTTGGCCTCCCGGAAGGTATTCCAGGTCCCGGAGATATCAAAAAAGTCCTTCTTGGCGGCGCACACCAGCACCGCGCGCGGAAGACAGGCCTCGATGTAGTCGGCATGGTCGACCCCATTGGCCACCTGTCCCGTCAGATTCTGTTCGGCATCCTGCGGTCCAATGGTCTCGAAAAGGCGTGTCAGCGAGGTGAGGTAGCATGAGGGAGCTGCACAGCGGATGCGTTTGTCCAGGGCCATCAGGTAGGCGGTCTGAGTACCTCCACCGGAATTACCAGTGCAGCCGATGCGGGGTTTGTCCACATCGGGACGGCTTTCCAGATAATCCAGAGCACGGATCCCATCCCAGATCTCATCCCGCGCGAAGGAGTAACCGAGCAAGAGCGCCTGAACGCCGAGGTGTGTGTGCTCGGTGGTTCCCCAGAAACGTGGTTTCCCTTGCTCATCAAGGAAAGAAAGACGTTCACCCTGTCCGATGGGATCATAGGTGAGGACCATGAAACCCCGCCGCGCCAGGTTGATCCACACGATCTGGTAAACCTCATGTGCCTTGGCCTCCCTGCCATGGCCACACGGCCCCAGAATCGCCGGATATGGTGGTGTACCCGAAGTGGGCAGATACAGGTTGGCGGTCACATAAAGACCGGGACGTGACTCGAAAAGGATGCCCTCGATACGGTGATCCCCAAAGTCCTTTGTCCAGACCGTCCTGGCATTCAGAGTGGTCCGTTCAGGCCAGGGCCCCATGCCGCGCTGCATGGCTTCGCGGACCATCTCTCCATGCGTGAGCAGGGATTCTGGTGTGGCGATCTCAACCACGGCCTTGGCACGCTGTTCGAGCCGTTCACGTGCCTGGACGAGGAGATGCTGGTAGAGTGGTGTGTTCACGCCGTTACCTCCTAAAGCACAGGAGGGGATAAGAATTGTGAGAAGAAGAGTGTTTTTCATAGTGGAAGGGTAGCGCGATGGGAGGGAGTGTCCACCCACCTTACACAGCTTCTATATTTGGCCAGAGGCATGGTCTAATCTCCATAAATCATCCCTGTACCGGAGGAAACACCGCATGTTCCATCAGAAACCTTTTATTCACCTCTTGATCCCGCTCCTTATATCAGCAAGGATCCCGGTCATGGCCCTTTCCGGAGAATCAGTTATCCAGGTTCGCAGCTTTCTTCCAAGCCAACCCATCAGCCGCGCGGAACGTCCCTCCGGGGTCCGTCTCCTCATCGAAAACAGTCAACAAGATCCGATGGATATCACGGCCAACCTGTCGCTCCCAACAGGAGTGAAGGTGGTGAGCGGGAAAGCCAGTCAGACAATTCAGGTCGAGGGAGAGGCGGAGACCTCAGTGGAGTGGGAAATTACCTCCAGCACTGAGCAAACCTATGAGATTGGAGTGCAGGTCTCGGCCGGAGGTATGATTGTTTGTTCCTCCACCCTTTCCATGTATTTCCTGCCTCCCCAGAAGATCCAAAAACTTCCTTACATCCCCGAACCGGAACCAGTCAAAACAGAAATCCTTGTCGGCGCTCACAACTGCCCCCTTTGGGAGGCATCCAAACCACACATGTGGGACAATGTACTCAAGCACCCGGAAAGAACACCCGCTTTGGGATTCTACAGCCAAGAGAATCCCGAAGTGGCTGATTGGGAGACGAAATGGGCGGTGGAGCACGGTGTCTCCTTTTTCATTTACTGCTGGTACCGGAATGGACAGGGCGGGCCGGTCAAAATGAATTTCGGCAGCGCCATCCATGAAGCCCTTTTCAAGTCCAGATTTGTGGACAAGATGAAATACACCATCATGTGGGAAAACCAGAGCCGTGGATATTCCGGAGTCTCGGATGAGAAGGATCTGATGGACAACCTGATGCCCTTCTGGATCGAGAACTATTTCAAGCATCCCAGCTATTTAAAGATCGATAACAAACCGGTGCTCTTCATCTACCGTCCCGAATACCTTTTGGATGATCTGGGCGGTGTCGAAAATGTCGTCAAGGCTTTCGATAAAATGCGCGAAGCCTGCAAGCAAGCCGGTTTTGAGGGTCTTTATATCCTCGGAGAATACCGTGGTCTGGAGACCGGACATCTTGAACTGATGAAGAGCCTCGGTCTCGACTACACCTTCGCGTATTGTTGGCATATACCCAACAATCCCTCCCCGGAGAAGGCCATCGCCACACAGATGGAATATATCAAAAAGACTCAGGAACTGGGCATCCTCCCGCAAGTGGTAACTGTCTCGCAGGCCTGGAGCGGATGGGCTGATGAGGGCAGCATCTGGAAGATTCCTCCCAAGGATTTTAAGACTCTGCTACAGCAAGCCAAGGACTACATCGCCACATTTCCATTCAGCCAGCTCGGCAGCAAACTGCTCATCCTCGATAACTGGAATGAATGGGGCGAGGGACACTATATCGCACCCTACCGGGAGTTTGGCTTCGGCTACCTGGATGCGGTGCGTGAGGTTTTCGCCAAAGACCCAAAGCCTCATGTGGACCTGATCCCGGAAGACATCGGGATGGGACCTTATGACACAGCGTATCAGGCCTTTGTGAAGGAACAAAGGCAGCAACGTGAGTTGGTATCCAAGAAGGTCATCAAAGAAGGCGCGGCACCGGAGGGCCTGGTGGGATGGTGGGCATTCGATGAAAGTGACGACTCTCCCGTGGCACTGGATCACTCAGGCCATAGAATGGGCGGGCTGCTGCATGGCGCCAAACCAAGCGAGGGGCCACCTCCGCCAGGTCTGGCTGGCTGGTGGGCGCTGGATGAGGAGAATGACTCCAAAACAGCTCCGGAAGACTCAGGCCCAAAAAAAAGCCGGCTTCCACGTGGCGTCAAGCGGACCCAGGGAATCGATGGACCCGGGCTTCTTTGTGATGGTGGTTGTGTCGAGGTGCTCAATGCCCCGAAGCTCTCTCCAGCTACCGCAATGACACTGGAGTGCTGGGTCAAGACCGATGAAGCGGGACAAGCCAATAACTGGATCGCCAACAGAGTTTTCGGCGGCGCAACCTCCAAGGGGTATCGTTTGGGAATCCTAGAGGGAAATCCCTGTTTTGAAATTCCGCAGAGCGACTGGAGCCACCACCTTAAAGCCAAGGATCCGTTACCTACCGGCCGTTGGGTCCATCTAGCGGGAACATTCGATGGACAGGTGATGCGGATTTATGTGGATGGAGAACTCCAAGGTTCCATGGATCGTCCCGGCCCCATCAACTCGACTGAATTTCACCTCTGTCTGGGTAATTACGAGATCGCTCACCCGGCGTATTTTAGAGGTGTGATCGATGAGGTCAAACTCTATGATCGCGCGCTTTTACCGGATGAGATCAAGCATCATTACCTGGATCTCCAAGATAAAGCCGGCGGTAGCAATTGAACAAGCAGACTATTGGAAAGAATGAGGTTGTTGAGACGCACTGGATTCCCGCCTCCGCGGGAATGACGATGTATCAACTATGGCATTCGTTTCGTCATTCCTGTGAAGGCGGGAATCCACGGATATGCTGCTCTGTTAATTGACTTTTATCGTCATCCAACCAGATCAAACCTGGTTGAATAACGAGAGAAGGTGCTCGCGGCTGCGGCGGAGGGCGCCTTTCTTCTCCTCTAGGG
Source organism: uncultured bacterium (assembly GCA_964581845.1). Classification (GTDB taxonomy): domain Bacteria; phylum Hinthialibacterota; class Hinthialibacteria; order OLB16; family OLB16; genus OLB16. Next base: position 524 of record CAZORO010000138.1, on the reverse strand, counting down.
GCACATCCTCGAAAGTGATCAGGTGAATTGCACGGCAGTCCACCTTGCGGCAAACCTCGATATACTTCTGAAATGGAGTCTTGCCTTTCCCCAGCTCAACACTGACGACAGGATGGGGGAGACCCGGCCCAAGCAGATGATCCTTCCATGCCAGGACATGAATCCTTTGCGGGTACTTTTCAAGAAGACGCCACCCCTCCTCCCCGGAGGTGGTCATGTGCCCCATGTTAAGGCAGAGGCCTGAATTTTTGACAGTGGAATTAGCCAGAAAGTATTCGCAGTCGGCAACTGTGTGAAGAGTGGCATTGAAGTGCACATCAGCGGCCATCTGGAAGACTTGTCCGGGTGAGTCGCAGGCGACCGCATCCATGATTTTAATCAAGGCGTCGATCTTCTCGATCTTCTCTTCGAAGCGTGTACCCGGCTCACACCCCACCCCTGCGGGGTGAATCATCAGATGGCAGCCAAGACTCCATGCCAGCTCCCGGTATTTCTTGAGTTTTTCAATCGTTTTGGGAATTCCC
>CAZORO010000137.1:0-10926 GCA_964581845.1 uncultured bacterium | reverse complement strand
GATGAGGATCAGGATGATGGCGATGACAATCAGGAGTTCGATCAGTGTGAATCCCGCCGGGAAACGGTTTCTAAAAATGAATGACCTCACTGTATTCCTCCAATCGATATAGAATTTACAGATAGCATTTCCCAACTCTCCCGCGAGAGCAAGAAGCAGGAAAGAAGTATACAGTAAACCGGTTAACCCAAGCAAGTTTTTTTTGTGGATCTGTATATTAAAAAAAGAGGACATGTGTCTCTTACAATCTCATGCTCTCTACCACCCATCTCCTCCACCCCTTACTATGAAGAGCGCCATGCCATGGGAGAACCCATTTCCTGAGACCTGTTTTGACCTCCTGGGAGTTTGGATCCACCGCCTCACCCGTCATCAGCTTCTTAGGTGTTTCGAGAAGGCTCTCGATTCGGGGAGCACGGTTCATTTCGCGTATCTGAATGTGGCCGTGTCCAACCAGGCATGTGATGATCCGCGAACCGCTGAGTTGCTGGCCAAGGCGGACCTGGTGTATGTTGATGGAGCCGGAATCCGTTTGGGATGTTGGCTGCTCGGGGCCAGTTGTCCACCACGCAACACGGCCGCGGACTTCTTTGCGGAGGTCATGGAGCTTTGCGCGCGCAAGGGGAAGAGAGTTGCCTTTCTTGGCGGAACTCCAGGGGGAGCCGCACTCCTCGCCACCAACCTCCGGATCAGATACCCAGACCTCAAGATCGTCTTCATCGAGGATGGTTATGCTGGTCTTCGGAATGAGATTGTTTGGTTACCCAAGCTGAAGAACGACCCCCCTGATCTCCTGCTTGTGGGTTTGGGAGTCCCGCGCCAGGAGGAATGGATTGAGAAACACCGTGGACAGCTGGGAGCTTGTGTGTACTGGTCCGTGGGGGCTCTTTTCGAGTATGATGTGGGAACATTGACCCGGTGTCCTTCCTGGATGGGGAGGATGGGGTTGGAATGGTTATATCGTCTTCTTTCGGAACCCCGAAGACTATGGAAGAGATATCTGATCGGCAATCCGCGCTTCCTACTACGGTGCCTTTGCTCACATTGGCGGGCTCGCGGGGGGACACATTAGCCCGTTTTGTGTGGCGCTGGGGGGTCCATCTTCTCCTGTTATTAGATGGAATGCTTTCCGCGGGTCTGTGGCTGAGCATCGTCTTTATCCGCTTTCAAGTGGACCGCCCCATCAATCCTTTGGAGAACTACCTGATTACCCTCTTTTTTGTGGTGGTGTGGTGGTGGCTGGCCAATACCCTGTCGGACCTGTATTCACGTCCCCTTGAGGTGGCTCCGCTCAAACAGGGGAAAGACCTTGTTAAAGCCTCGGCGATCTTCGCGATGGGGATGCTCTCCTTTGGTTATCTCACTAAGGAGACCCTGGACCCAGGACGGTCCGTCGTTTTAACTGTCTGTGCCTTGAATCTCCCCGCCCTGTTCCTTTCGCGCGCCTTTGTACGTTGGGTCGAGATTCAGCTGCGTAAACGAGGCTATGGGCGTGTCCGCACCGTACTGGTGGGAGCAGGCCACCTGGCCCAGCAAACCTGGCGTAGGCTTACTAGCGCGACAGTCCGTGAACACCAGATTGTGGGTGTACTGAGATCCAAGGGCGATAATGGTACGAATGGAGGGATCATCCCCCGCGAGGTGATTGGGTCCTTGGAGCAGCTCCCCAAGATCCTCGAGAATGGCGGCATCGACCTGGTGGTGTTCGCCGATCAAGCGTTGACCCAAGCCGAGATCCTCAACATGATCTCGGAATCGCATTGTGAGTCCAATGTCCACTTCAGAATCATCTGCGATGACTTATCAACCGTCATGGTGAACCGTTCGGCGGGAGTGGAGGAGATCGATGGCATCCTGGTGGTCAACCTCGGCACGGGCACAGCCCACCCAGGTTATCATTTTCTCAAGAGGGCCCTCGATCTATTGGTTTGTATCCTTCTGGCCCCTCTGGTTGCCCTGGCATGCATGATTCTTATTCCAGTGATCCGCATGAAGAGCGGGGCTTCGGGACTTTTCTGGCAGAAACGCGTGGGACTGAATGGCAAGGAATTCTGGATGGTCAAGCTGCGTACCATGCAGCCCAATGCCGATGAGTATGGAGAGCCCCCCACGGGACCGGGTGACCCGCGTGTCCTTGGCTGGCTGGGGGCGTGGTTGAGACGTTCCTCGCTGGATGAACTGCCCCAGCTCTATAATGTCATGCGTGGAGACATGAGCCTGGTAGGGCCACGTCCCGAGATGTCTTATCTGGTCGAATCCTATGCCCCTTGGCAGCGCCACCGGTTGAGTGTCCCTCCTGGAGTCACCGGACTCTGGCAGATCCTCGGCAGGAAGAATCTTCCTCTTCAATCGAATCTGGAGTACGACTTTTACTACATCCAAAACCAGTCATTTCTGCTTGACCTGGTGATTCTTGTCCGCACTATTCCAGTGGTGCTCTTCGGCAAGGGTGCATACTGAGGAATGGGCAAGAAGATGGGATTAGGGTTTTGTTGGTTTCATGATGCAACAGAAGACCTTACCCCCTTGCCCCCCTCTCCCATTGGGCGATGGGGAAACTACCCCCTCTCCTTGGGGGAGAGGGGGGCGGAGGGGTGAGGTCTCATTCGTTGAATGCCTCCCCCATGCCTGACAATCTGTCCATCCGCATCCGTGGCCTTGCCAAGCACTATTACCTGGGGAACGCTCAAGACCGGTCCCTGAAGGCGCTCATTATCCGGAAAATCCGGCGTATTCCTCCCGATATCCTGCGGGTTTTGGATGGAGTGGACCTCGATGTCCCCAGGGGACAAGCGCTGGGGATCTGTGGTGCGAATGGGGCAGGGAAAAGTACCCTGCTGAAGTTGATTTCCGGGATCACCTTCCCCACCGCTGGGACCATCGAGGTGACAGGACGTGTGGCCTCCTTATTGGAGCTCGGTGCCGGTTTTCACCCCGACCTGACTGGTGAAGAGAATGTGCTTCTCAATGGAGTCATCCTGGGCCTTACCGAGAAGGTGCTCAAACAGAAGATGGAGGCCATCTTCCGCGACGCGGGACTGTCCCGTTTCACGCGCACCCCCATCAAGTACTACTCCACTGGAATGGTCCAGAGATTGGGTTTCTCCATCGCGAGTCACCTCGATCCGGATGTTCTTATCCTGGATGAGGTTTTCGCCGTGGGAGATGCGCTTTTTCAGCACACCGCCATTGACATCTTCCGGCGCTTTAAGGCACGCGGCAAAACGATCCTCCTTGTCTCCCATGATCTGCATGTCCTCGAGAACTTTTGCGACCGTGTGATCATGATTTCCAACGGGGGGATCCTGATGGATGGGCCGCCCAAGGTGGTCACTCATCAATATGCCGCCTTGGTCTGGCAGCACCGTTACCAGATTGGCTCCGGAGACAACCCTTACCATGTGACCAACCGTCTGGGTGACCAGAGAATGCGTCTTGAGCGGGTGGAGATTCTTGATCCCGATGGGAATCATAGCCGGGTGTTCCGCCAGTTTTCCCCGATGACCATCCGTCTTTCCTTGGTCAATGAGGATCCGGAGCTGGCCTACCCTTATGTGTCCCTTAAAGTGCTTGATAACTGGTCTCAGGATGTCTGCCAGACCATCACCGGCCCCTCCCCTGAGGAATATGAGCCTGCCCCGGAACGGTTTACCATGGATCTGGTCTTTGAGAGTCTCCTCATGATGCCCGGGAACTACACTATGGAAATCATCGTGGCTGCATCCTCTGGGACAATCATGGATTCCTGGAGTTTCGTGGAGTCTTTCTCGGTTCTTCCGCGCCTTGAGGAAGCGCCCTATCAGGGAGTTCATGGCGGTGTCTTCTCGCATCCCTGCAAGTGGGTTGTTCACCGCCCCAAGGAGACCATCATTCCGCAACCGGCTGAGTTGGGTCAAAATGAGAGTTGATATTTTTATAATCACTCATGTGAGCCTGGAACGTTCATAGAACCGGTATGCCAGTCAAGTTTCAAGACTATTACGATACATTGGGTGTGAGCCGTGAGGCCAGCCAGGAAGAGATCCGCAAGGCTTTCCGGAAGCTGGCGCGCCAGTACCATCCGGATGTTAACAAGAACCCCGGTGCGGAGGACAAGTTCAAGCAGATCAATGAAGCCTATGAGGTCCTCGGCGATGCGGAAAAACGTAAGAAGTATGACAGTCTGGGATCTAGCTGGAGAGCTGGGCAGGACTTCACTCCACCTCCTGGATGGGGTGGTTTCGAGTTCCATGGAACCTCGGGTGGCTTCGATGACTTCAGTGACTTTTTTGCTTCGCTCTTTGGGGATTCGAGGATGGGGCAGGATTTTGGCGGATGGACCACATCCAGGAGACACACGCGTGGGAGTGATGAACACGCTGACATCGAGGTGACTCTGCTGGAGGCTCTCCAGGGAACTACCAAAACCATCGAGGTGGAGCGCCCGCCGATGGGAGCCAGGGGGCGCATGGCCTCTCGCAGGAAGACCTACACGGTCAAAATCCCCAAAGGGGTCACCGAAGGTTCGCAGATACGTCTTGGTGGTCAAGGTGGAGAAGGGATCAATGGCGGATCGGCGGGTGATCTCTATTTAAGAGTTCACCTTCGTCACGATCCCCGTTTCGAGGTCGAAGGGCACAACCTGAAAACAGTGCTTTCCATCACCCCTTGGGAGGCAGCCTTGGGCAGAGAGGTACCGGTACGTACTGTGGAAGGTTGTGTCTCTATGAAAATTCCACCTGGTACCAGTAGTGGAAAGGTTTTCCGGCTTAAGGGTAAAGGACTTCCCAAGTCTCAGGGAGACCGGGGAGACCTGATGGTGACTGTCCAGATCGAGGTTCCCAAATCACTGACACCCCGCGAGAGGGAGCTCTTTGAACAGCTTTCACGCGAATCCAGCTTTGTCCCGGGCCGCCGGGAGGGATTGTGACCAGCTCCATCGAGCATGTCATTTCCTACCATCTGGCCACCAAACATCATTTCCATCGTTTTGCCCGGGGACCGGGTTCCCTGGACTGGGCGAATCAACCCCATCCTTTCCGAACCTACCAAGGAGCTGAGCGGATTCGGCTCCCTTTCATGGGACTCGAGACTCCCCCCTTCAGCACCATCCTGAATGGCGCGCCCATTCCGTCCCAGGAAGTCTCGCTTGTTACCATCGGGCAGCTCTTCGAACTCTCAATGGGGATTTCGTCCTGGAAGGAGTACCAGGGATCCCGCTGGGCTTTGAGGGTGAACCCGTCCAGCGGGAACCTCCATCCGACTGAGGCCTACCTTGTGTGCGGCCCCATCGCGGGGAAGGGAAGTGGGCCGGTTCTTGGTCCGATGGTCTGCCACTATGCGCCGTTGGATCATGCCCTTGAGGTTCGAACTAGCTTTGCCGATCCAGTCTGGAGAGATTTGGCCGCTGACTTTCCACCCAGAGCATTCCTGGTGGGGTTGTCTTCGATCCATTGGCGCGAAGCCTGGAAGTATGGAGAGAGGGCCTTCCGCTATTGTCAGCATGATGTGGGTCATGCTGTGGCCGCACTCAGCTATTCCTGTACCCTTTTGGGATGGCGGTTGATGGTTCTGGATGGTGTGTCTGATAACCACATCGCGAGGCTCTTGGGATTGGATCGTAAGGATGGTTTCCACCCTCGGGAAAGCGAACATCCAGACCTGCTGGCGGTTATCCTAACCCATGGAGAGGTCCCATCCTCTCTACCAGAGGGACTGTCTGATTCTTCCATCGAGGAGATTGCTAATGGGAAATGGTCTGGACAGCCAAACCGTCTCAGCCAGGAGCATGTGGATTGGGACCTTATTTCAGAGGCTGTTCAGGCTTGTCATAAACCCATGACTCTTTCCAAGTGGGGGGTGGAGCCGGACTGGAAGGGGAAGGTTCAGCAAGATTCTACCTCTGCCATAACCTTAGCGCTTCCCCTTGCTTCTGAACCTGCACGGACTCTCATCCTCAGACGCCGGAGCGCGGTGGCTTATGATGGACATACCAGAATCTCCCGGGAGACCTTCTATGCCATCCTTGCCCAGACACTCCCTCACCGGAGAGATCTTCCCGCCAAACCAACGCCCTGGCATTCGATCCCCTGGCCACCATCCGTTCACATGGTCTTATTCGTACACCGGGTGGAGGGTATCCCTCCCGGTCTCTATGTCCTGATGCGGAGAGAGGGTGTTAGGGCGGTACTACGGGAACAGATGGACTCAAGTTTCCTCTGGGAGAGACCTACCGGTTGCCCAGAATGGCTCGATCTGTACCTGCTCAAAAAAGGTGATGCACGTGCATTTTCCATGCAGGTCAGTTGTGGGCAGGATATCGCGGGAGCTGGAGCCTTCAGCCTGGGCATGGTGGCTGAGTTTGAGGAGAACCTGCGAAGGTATGGCTCCTGGTTTTACCGTAACCTCTTCTGGGAGACTGGGATGATCGGACAGGTTCTTTATCTCTCCGCGGAAGCCGCCGGGATCAGGGCCACTGGCATCGGTTGTTATTTCGACGATAGGGTTCATGAACTCTTCGGGTTGTCTGATCTTGCCTACCAGAGCCTCTATCACTTCACCATGGGCGGACCCGTTGAGGACAGGCGGTTGACCACGCTTCCTCCATATAGTCAGGAGCGGATGGCCCTCAGTTCTTAACATGCCCTATCCGGTTTGAAGAAAACTATTAACATAAGCGTCAGACTTTGCATCTCGGTTCCCCATCCGAGCCCCTTTTGGAGGATGCCATGTCCCGCTCCATCAGATCCTTATCCGGTTTGTTTTTAGGAGTCCTTACCGTCCTGCTATTCCATCCACCTCACTCCAATGCGGCAGTGGAAATCGCTGGGAATGAGTTCACCATTACAGCCATTGATGCTACCGCCGAAACCAAATCCATCTTGATCCACTTCACTCCGGGTACCGGGATCTCATACAACCTTCGCGAGTCACAGAACCGTCCTCCCATCCGTTTCATTCCTCCTGTTTCTTTGGATTGGTGGGATGACAGAACGGCTCTGATCGGAGGTGACACCTTGCGGATGGTGGGTGGATTCAAACCTGGGAGCACTTACCGCATCTCTCTCCCGAAGGATTTCAAGAACACCTCCGGGAAAACTTACCATGCAACCCTGAACACCTTCCGGATGCCGGATCTCAAACCAGTCGTCTCATATGGACTATCGAAAACTACCATTGAGCGCGACAGCCGTCAGATGGTCCACTTGGACCTGACCAATGTGAGTGAAGTTCTCTATGAAGCGGTACGCGTCCCCCCCCTACTCGCCGCCGATGCGAAGCTGCTCGCCGCAACCAACCTCGAAAAGGCCTCTTTGCCCTCACTGGTGAAAGAATTTGAGAAAAGTGCCAGTCTTCTCAAACCAGTTTTGGATACAAATCCGGACCTGGGAGTGTTCAAGGGAGATGTGAAGCATGAATCGCACCTCTTCTTTGCCCAAACCAAGCCCAACACTTTGACTCCCTTCTCGATCCCCCTGACTTTCCGAGAAGAGAAAGAAAAGGGTTCCATCCAGATTCTCCAGTTCAGAGATAATAAATCCGGATCGAAAGCGTTAACTAAACCTTGCCTCTATCGCCTGACAGGCCTCTCCCTAGCGGCAAAGGTCTCCGGAACCAACCTTCTGGTATGGGCCACCTCGCTCAATAAAGGCAAACCATTGGAGGGAGTCTCTCTGGTTGCTTCCGATTCCCTGGGGAATGTGTTCTACCTCGGAAAAACAGGCGCGGATGGAATCTTTCTGACCTCCAACGGAACTGAGCTCCTCAGCTTCCGCTTGCCTCAGGAGAATGAAACGCCGGTTCTTGCCCGCGCCGCCATTTCCCTTGCTTCTCTACGGCGGATTGTGGCCGCCACTCCCCAAGACTACACCGTGCTGGACCTTTCAGATTCACGGATGAAGGTTAAGCAGGATTCCGATAGCAATTTCTCCGAATCGCCTACTCCCAATCCAGCGCTCAAAGCTCACCTTTTTACCGAACGAGGAGTCTACCGCCCTGGCGAAACAGTCCACTACAAGGCCACCCTGCGCGAATTCCGCGAGGGTGTTATCGCAATCCCCCGGATTTCTTCATGCACCCTTGAGATTACTAATCCGGAGGGTGAGGTGGTTCTCGAGGAAGGTTCAGATGTTTCAGAGTTTGGTACGGCTCAGGGTTTTTACGAGATTCCTGATTACGCTTCCGTGGGAAGGTATATCCTGCAGGTGAAGATTCAGGGCCAGCCTAAACCTGTCTCATGGACCACATTCCAGGTTCAGGAATTCCGTCCTCCACGGCACCATGCTGGAATTGTCTTCCGCCGTGGAAAGCAGACCACACAAGAGTATGTCAACCTTAGTCATGAAGAGGATGTCCTCGTGGCCACCCTCTCGGGCAGGTACTACGCTGGCGGTCCACTCAAGCATGGGCAAGTGCGGTGGACGATCTACTCCACTTCGACCGCCTATTCGCTAGATGAATTCCCCCTTTTCCGCTTTGGTTACGATGAAACTGATGCTGACCGGTACATCGAATCAGGCGAGTCGATTCTGAACGAATCCGGAGAGGTGGAGGTCCGTCTGCCCCTTGGCAAAGAGGTCTTGGCGGGACGTCATGGTCTCCGGATCACCGCCACCGTGATTGACTTTGATGGGAGAACCGCCACACAGGAGGAATCCTATAGCATTCGTCCCGATTTCATGGTGGGGATCTCGGAACCACCCCAGGGAATCCGTGACGGCAACATGGTTCCCTTCAAGTTCATAGTCCTGGACAAGGACCACAAGCAGATCCAGGAAGGGGAAATCAAACTCCAGGTGATGGACCGCGCCGGTTTCTATGTTCGCAAACGTGGTGAGGATGGAGATGTCTATTGGAGCTGGGATGAGATGTGGAAGAGGGAACAGAGCAACTCCCTCACCTTAAAGGAAGGTTCCGCCTCCATGGACCTCTCCTTCAAAGGGTATGGCGATTACTTGGTTGAGTGTATTTTCAAGGCCCCTGATGGGATCGAATACCGTTCGGGAGCGACCATAGCCGTATCTGGCTACCACCACGATTGGGAGCTGGATGAGGAGGATCAAGGCCCGCTCATGGGAGACATCCAAGTACGCTGTGATAAACCCGAGTATGGGGTGGGAGATACCGTTCAGATCCAGCTTTTGAGTCCCGAACCGCTTTCTTCCTGTCTCCTCTGTGTGGAACGAGAGGGAGTCCTGGAACACCGCTTAGTTCCGGTCGAGGAGGGGATGATTCAGCTGACAGTACCCGCTCTATTCAAACCGAATGTGTATGTGCATGTGCTCGGTGTGATTGGAAGAGGGGCATTCCCGGTCTATCAAGGGCAATACGATCAGGAAGCGCCACGTTTTTACACCGGGAAAACCAGCCTCAAGATCAAGGAAATCCATGAAACTCTCCAGGTGGCCATTGCCCCGGACCAGAATGACCTCAAGTCTTCTCCCGGTGGTTCAATTTCTCTTGGCTTGAAAGCGGCTAACAGTTCAGGGAAGGGTGTCCAGGCGGAACTGGCGGTCGCGGTGGTGGATGAACAAGTCCTGGCCCTCACCGGCTTCGAGACTCCCAATTTGTCAGATCTCCTTCGATATGTCTTGCCTGATTCAGTGAACACCTTTGAGGGACGAAGAGACCTGCTTCTCCAAACCCCCTTTGGGGAGATCTGGAATGAGCCTTTAACGGGAGGTGGTGGCGAGGGCGGGGAAGGGGTGGGTATCCAACTGCGTGAAGACTTCAACCCGACCGCCTATTTCAATCCCGCTGTTCTGACCGATTCCGAGGGCAACGCTACTGTGGATCTCACACTCCCAGACACCATGACCACCTACCGTATTTATGTCATCGCATGTGATAAGGGAGAGCGGTTTGCTTCCGCGGAACGTCCGCTCCTTGTGGTCAAGGATTTCTACCTCGAACCAGGGCTACCGCGTTTCCTCAACAAGGGAGATGAGATCTTCTTCTCAGTGGCGGCTTTCAATAAAACCGATCAGGAGAAGCCGATCGCCTTCTCCGTCACCTCCGATCACGAGCTTTCCGCTGGTTCACCTTCCCAAAACTATACTGGGAAGCCCCATGATCGTATCCTGATTCCCGTCACCGCCAAGGCTCTTAAAGCGGGTGAACCCAAACTGACCTTCACGGGAATCCTGGGGGATTTAAGCGATGCGGTTCGTATCCCCCTGCCCATCCACTCCGGGTATGCACGTCACACCGAGAATGTCTTCAAAACCATTACCACCTCGCAGACTCTCGAATACCGTTTTCCTTTCGATGCCTCCATCATTCCTGTTCAGGATCTTTCGGCAAAGGATCTTTCCTTCACTCTGACTTTGTCGGGATCTCCTTTCCTGAAGCTTACCAGTGGTTTGAGGTTTCTCCTTCAGTATCCCTATGGCTGCGCGGAGCAGACCAGCTCGGGTGTGCTTCCTCTGGCGGGGCTACGATCACTCATCGTGAATGGTTTGGTGCCAGGTATCACTCTGGAGGAGACCGAGGATTACCTGCGGAAAGGTGTGGACCGTTTGCTGAGTATGCAGACAAATGAAGGCGGTTTCGCTTATTGGCCCTCGAATTACCATGTCTCGAACTGGGCCACCTTGTATTCCGCGAACGCCCTGATCGCCGCGAGGGAATCGGGTGTTGAAATGAATGAGGAGGCCATCGACAAAGCCTGCAATTACATCTCCACCAACATCCTGAATCGAGATCCCGCCTCCAGGGAACGTGAGAACACCCAAGGAATGGCGGCCTACATCTTGAGCAAGAATGAAGATCTTTCTTCTCAAGAGCTGGAAAGGCTTTGGAATGCTTATGACAAACTCACACGTGAGAACCGGTTATTCATCCTGCTTGCCGCAGGTAAGGGGGGAAACATCTCACGTGATGAAATCGAGAAGAGACTCAAGGAGGAGCTTGCAAGAGAGCCACAACGCAACAATTTCTATGACTCGG
>CAZORO010000136.1:10093-11118 GCA_964581845.1 uncultured bacterium | reverse complement strand
AAGTTCCCTCGCCCTGTGGCAGAGGGGATTTAGAGGTGAGGTTTCTGTTGCTACATCATCCCAACAAAGCACTAGGGGTTCAAATTTCATCATGATGAGGATCCCGCTCGGAAAAGAGTGGGGAATCACTCAGCTTTCGCTATTCCACTCCCCTCGTGAAAATAAGTACTATCCTTTCCAACCAAATATGCTATATTAAACATGCATGTATGAATCGTGAAAAGGTTGATTGGGTTACCTTCAGGAGGTCTTCATGTCAGACCAAACAATAGATGTTGTTGTCCAAATGCTGATGCAAAAAGCTTTACATGCCGCTGCGGTTTTCAATCAATACAAACAGGAGCATATCGACCGGATTGTTAAAGCAGCATATTATGCAGCCTTTGATAACCGGGTCAGGCTGGCCAAATTGGCGTATGAGGAAACACGTATTGGCAAATGGGAGGACAAAGTCATCAAGAATGTGGTGGCCTCGCAGTTGGTGTACCATGACATCAAGAATCTGAAAACCGTTGGAGTCATCTCCGATGATCCTGTCACGGGAATTGTCGAGATTGCTCAGCCCATGGGCCCCATTTTAGCCGTCATCCCGGTTACTAATCCGACATCGACAGTCATCTTCAAAACTCTCATCTCACTGAAGACCAGAAATCCTGTCATCATCTGTCCCTCCGGAAAAGCCCGTGAATGTTGTATCGAGACGGCCAAGATCCTCTATGCGGCGGCTCTAGAGGCCGATGCCCCCGAGGACTGCATCCAATGGTGCAGCACCGTGTCGCGTGAACAGACGCATGCGTTGATGACCCATAAGGATGTGGCTCTGATTCTCGCCACGGGTGGCACTGGATTGGTCAAATCGGCCTACAGTTCTGGCACTCCCACAATAGGTGTTGGCTCTGGAAATGTTCCTGTGTTCATAGAACGTAGCGCGGATATCCCATTCACTGTGGATCAGATCTATCTATCAAAAACATTTGACAATGGAACCATTTGCGCGAGTGAACAGGCTATTGTGGTGGAGGACT
>CAZORO010000136.1:0-10083 GCA_964581845.1 uncultured bacterium | reverse complement strand
TGCGGTGATCGAGGAGTTCAAGCGGAGAAAGGCCCATATTCTCAACCCGGAGGAGACAGCAAAGCTGGAGGCGGTGGCTTTTGACTGTAAAAAAGGACTCATGAATCCAGAGGTGGTTGGACAATCCGCTTCCTTGATTGCGGCGAAGGCCAATATACCCGCGCCAGCTGATGTCACAATGCTCATCGCTCCCTTGAAGGGAGTGGGGGATCAATATCCGCTTTCCTCGGAAATTCTCGCTCCCATTCTGGCCTATTACCGGGAGCCAACATTTGAATCCGCGGTCAACCGTTGCATCGAGCTGAATTATCATGGAGGTATCGGTCACTCAGCCAGCATTTTCTCCAATGATGATGAAAAGATACACAAGTTCGCGATTCTTATGGATGCTGGACGGATCGTGGTGAATACGCCCTCCTCCCAGGGTGCGGTCGGGGGCATCTTCAATATGCTGAGCCCCTCATTTACCCTGGGGTGCGGGACTGGCGGGAAGAATATCACCACGGACAATGTGACTGCACGGCACCTTTTGAATATTCAACGTATCGCGCGGCGCCGTGATAATCAGTTGTTTTTACGTTTTGATTCACGCCTTTACCTGGATGAATCCAAGAAGGCTGAGGAAATTGAAAATTTGTATAACAGGAATGTTTGATACACCATGTATTGAAACCATTGGAAACTCAGGAGGTCAAAATGCCGCAATATCAAATCGCGAATGGAACTCTTACCTGCATTTTCGAGGGTCCACTCAATACCGCTAAATGTACCGAGATCGAGGAAGAGTTAAAGAGTCAAGTGGTGCAGGCAGGATTACCAGTAGTTTTTGACTTGGCGTCGGTCGATTATGTTGCCTCCTCGTTCTTTCGTTTGTGTATGACCACCAGTAAAAAAATTGGTACCCAGAATTTCCGGGTGATTCATGTAAATCCTGATATAAACAAGATCTTTATGATTGCTGGTTTGGGGGACTTTGTTCAGTCCTGATTAAGAAAACAGAAGCATGATTGTTGGTACATCCTGCTTCTAGAGAGATACGATCTCTTTTTGCAAACCAACATGGAAGGATTCACGAAACAAAACGCCAGCAAGCCGTTCAACTAATCGCTGGACCGGTGGACTCGCGGGTGACCAGTTTCGGTTGGATGACAACCTGTGTCGCCTCGAAAAGAGGTGTCTCCTCCTCGATTTGCGAAATCAGTGTCTGGATGGCGAGTTGACCAACCTCGGCGAAGTTGGTCTCGATTGTGGTTAACGAGGGATTGTAGCAGGCCGCCATGTGGATATTGTCGAATCCCGTGACACTGATATCCTTCGGTACGTGAAGCCCACATTGGATACATGCCCGGATGGCTCCGAAGGCCGAGAGATCATTGAAACAGAAAATGGCGCTCGGACGAATCGCCGACTGGAGGATCCGGCTGGCCGCCTCGAATCCACCCTCGAAAGTACCCGTGCTGTCGGCGATCCAATCACGCCGGCAGGAAGCTCCCGCCTCGGCCAATACCGTACGATATGTATGCTCCCGGATCATCGCCCCCTCATGGTTGTGCTTGTCCCGGCAAAAGGCGATCTTACGGTGGCCCAGCCCGAGAAGATGCTGCATGATGAGACGTGTACCACGTTCGTTGTCCAGAATGACGCTGGAAACATGCCCTCCCTTGATCTGCCGGAAGAGAGTAAGAACCTGAAGCTCGGTTTGGGCATGAAATCTGAGGATATCGGAGTCGGAAATGATGCGTTGTGATTCCACCACGACAAGTCCATCCATCGGCATGGCCTGTAAGGAGGTTATGAACTCGGCGGTTGAGTGTCCTGGCGTTCGCGAGCAACTGATCCAACGCGCCCGGTAACGCGTATGCGTGAGAACAGCTTCCATGTAACGGATGCACTCCACCACGAAGGCGTCGGTGATGTCATACGCGATCACGGTGAGAGTCCCGGTACGTCCGGTCTTCAGGGATTGGGCTGCTCGATTTGGGACATACCCCAATTCCTGCGCAACTCGCAGAACCCGTTGACGGGTCTTCTCGCTGACACGGATTGGCTGATTGTTGAGTACCCTGGAGACTGTCCCGTGAGAGACCCCAGCCCGTCGTCCAACATCCAAGAGAGTGACTTTCTTCTTCACAAGAGCCTCAGTTTTTTCATCAATGCTATCTACACGGTTGTGACGACGGAGGATTTCATCACAAACACAGTTGGAATGATAGAGTTAAGAGAGTCTCTCTTTTTTGCAAATAACCATCTTCCCATCGTCTATAAGTCGATGGATCATTCTTGTGTTGGCTTGGTATCGTGGGAGGGAGCCATGAAGAAAAACGTGCTCGAAACTCTAATGAGCTTACTAGCAACCCTTACTTTGAATGTGATCTCCCACAATGCTCACGAACATGCGAGGAACATCTTGAACATCTCTCCAAGGAGCATCCAATGAAGAGATTGATAGGACTTTTGTTTCTTGTCGCCATGGGGACATTGGTGCAGGTACCGAGGAGTGGATGGCCTGAACCGGGGGAGTCGAAACGTGGATTAGCCGTACCCTTGGTGGAGGTTCAGCCGGAGCAGACTGGCATGAAGGAGCAAAGCTTCGGTGTTTTCATTGGAGTGGACCATTTTGATGATCCCACCGTTATGCCT
Source organism: uncultured bacterium (assembly GCA_964581845.1). Lineage (GTDB taxonomy): Bacteria > Hinthialibacterota > Hinthialibacteria > OLB16 > OLB16 > OLB16. The sequence continues at coordinate 7,443 of CAZORO010000136.1, read as the reverse complement.
CTCCGGTTTTGCGCCGCGGATGCCCGGGAGGTCCGTGATTGTTTCGCTATAGACCTTGGATATGTGCCCCCCGGAAACACCCGCCTCCTCGTGACAGGTGGAGAGGGCGAGGAAAAACCAAGCTATACCAATATGGTCAAAGCCATCCGATGGGCTGCCGATTTTGCCGGTCCGGAGGGATGCGTAGTGGTTCAAATCTCCACACATGGTATCGAGGGATATGTGTTGGCAGAGGACAGTGAACGCCGGACCTTAGATGCCACGGCCGTATCGTTGGACTGGATCGAGCGTACGCTCCTGAAGTCGCGTTCTAAGAGAAGATTGCTGATTTTTGATGCTTGCCGGGAGAAGATGTCACAGGAGGGAGAACGGGCGGTGGGGGGAACGATGAGCGATTCCTTCGCCACGGCCTTTTCCAAGGCGCAGGGGTTCCTGACCTTGAAGTCTTGCAGTTCGGGGCAGTTCAGCTACGAGATGGATGAGACCGGCCATGGGGCTTTCACCCATTTCCTCCTCCAGGGATTACGAGGTGGGGCCCCAGCCAATCCAGATGGCTTGATCACGGTCGGGAGCTTGGGCCCCTGGGTCCGGCGCCAAGTTGAGGAATGGAGCCAGAAGAAGTCTGGTGGAATCCAATCGCCACTCTACTCATTCGAGGAAGCCACGGGGGATCTGCCCTTGGCGATGAGCCGTGCTCACCTTGATTCAAAAGCCCTGAAGCAGCGTGATGAGAGGAAACGCCTTTTGGCGAAGATGTACTCAGAGGAAAAACTGACCACGGATCAATTCAAACTCGCCGAGTCCGCGTTGGATTCGGGAAGTCAAGCGTCGGAAAAGGTGGTAGTCGACCTGTTGGCGGGAAAGATCGTACCTGAGTATTTATCCAAACTATTGGAGGGGGAGGTGAAGATTCCCACTCCTGTTCCGAGCGGCACGGGATCGTTTGACACCACCAGAACTCTCTCGATTGCCAAATCTCAGTTAGTCCCAGAAAAACTTCCTGCTGTATCTCCGTTCGAAGTAAACAAAATCGAGGAAATAAAACGGCAACTTCGCGAGAGGAAAGATCTGTTGCCTTGGGAGAAAGAGAAATTGTGTGCCTCTCTGGCGATAAATGACGCCACCGCACCTGAAAATGTACGGAAAATCCAGGATTTTTTGGATGGGAAGATAGGTTTGGTAAAATTACGGGAACTCCTGAATATCCAAACAAATCCAAGAGAACAATTGAAAAGCGCCATGAAACTCTTCATTGGTTCGGTGGATGTGGAGGTCGATGTTGATCAGGCCAAAAATCAGTTCATGGATACATGGGATAGCGATGATCCCGTCTGCAAGGGTTGGGAGGCATGGCTTAAATTTGGTGGATTATGCGAGATCTCCAAAGACATTGCAGGAGCAAGCCGGACCGCCAAGGAAGTGCTGCCGGAGCTAGAAATGCTTGCCGCAACGGATGTGGAGGCCCAATTTATTCTCGCGCAGTTGTATGATGAGGGGATCGGATTATTCCAGATGATGGATTCATCGGGTCATTTTATACCGGAGAATCTCGGTCTCACGAAAGAATATAAAGACAAAGCCAGAAGGCTCATGAGGAAAGCCGCGAATAATGGCCATTGGTTCGCCAAACACATGCTTGGCCGGTATCTCGAGAAAAGGCCAGGTTATGATCCAACCGAACGTGATGACAAGGAGGCTTTCGAGAATTACAAGGAATTGGCGGAGCAGGGAATGACATGGTCGATGTATCGTCTCGGTATGTGCTACCTGATGGGAAAAGGAACCGCACCGGATAAAGATCGTGCTTTCATGGAATTCGACCGTGCTTTCAAAAAGGGGAATTATCACACACGTGTCCTGCTGGCCAAGATGTTTTTTGAGGGTGTTCCCTCGGCTACCGATACCAACAAGATGATCCTGGAACCCGACCCGGTAAAAGGTCTCCAATGTCTCAGGGAAGCGGCTGAAAATGAATACACACCCGCGATGGTTCAACTTGCGGATCTTCTTCTGAAGCAGGAAGGGGGTAAAAATGACGCAGGTGGGGCTGAGGGAGTTAAGGAGGCAGTTGACCTGCTACGGATAGCGTCGCGGAAGGGGAATTCCGAGGCCCAAGTCAAGTATGCTGGCATCATTCTCGACCATACACCCGAGATGGCATTCAATTATATTCGTTCCCAGACAGCCATAAAAACCGATGAGGAATTAAGGGTGTTTCTTCTGGATGCGATGAGATTGGGAAATCCCAAGGCGGAGGGATTGTTCAAGCGGTTTGAAAAAGAGAATCCCAAAGCGGACAGCCGTTTGGATAAATGAAGCTGCTACGGTACTGGTCTTAAGTCGCCAGAGAAAGCGAAGGCCGCCCACCAGAAGGGGTGGGCACGGATATCCCATCCACGTTCATCCATGCGGGACCGCGCGAGAAATTGCTTCATGGATCTCTTCATCGCGGAGGGTCCAGATTCCTTGTGGATGATCAACCCCTCAAGGAAGGCGCAATCAATATCGGGGCTGGTGCTGTCCGGAACACTCCAGAGTGTTGAGACCACCCCCCTGACACCACGCGCGAGCAAAGCCCGGTTCAAGCCCATGAGATCATCACCCGCATGAGGAGCGGGTTCCGAGAGTCCTGATTCGCACGCACTCATGATGACGATCTGGGGTGGTCCTCCCGGGAGTCCGAGGATTCGCGCGGCTGTTAGGAAGAAGTCCGGACGTCCCATGCTTTCCTGAGTGGCCGGAAATACAAGGAAGGAACTTAATGGGTCCTCCGCGACCAACTTTCCGTGTGTTCCCAGATAGAGTAAATCACATTTCTCCCATTGGTTCATCACCTCGCTGGCGGTGACTTGTTCCCCAATGAAGATGGTGCAGGAACCTTGCGCTCCGAGAGTCTTAAGAAAGTCCGCTGACCGCCGTGTATTGGGGAGACGGGACGCATGCTGGAAGGCGGGATCCGCGAAGCCTGCGATTTCTCTTAAAGGCCTGCCATGGCTTTCCAAAAGGATCTTCAGGGCCTGGCCCGAAGGGGCATATCCTACCGCCGGTCCTTCCTCGATCCAGAAACGCGCCGCTTCACTACTCGTCCCCTGTTCCCTGGTGGTGGATTCAATGCACAGAGCGTGAAATGGTAGATAATGAAGGATATGATGTGGAATGACGCAGACTTGGCCGAAATGCTGTAAATCCGGCCACAGCCCCCCAACAAGCTCCTTGAAGAGGATGTGTGATTCTTTTTGGAAGGAAAGATTAATAACCTGGCGTGATTTTCTGTTCTTGTATTCTTTTTTGAACAGATTCGCCTGGGAGTTTAACAGGCATCTGTTACGGAATGCGAGTGCTGTATTGAGAAGGCTATTCGTGGAGATGGAGAGACATTCACCACTTTCGAGACCTCCCGGGCTGATGAGGAACCGGTACACTCCGAGATCACCCAAGAAGTACTCAAGAACACAGGTCCCCTCAGGCAGGAGGTTTGCGAGATATTCCACCTTGAAATCCTCCGCTGGCGGGGAATCTGAAGCCGCTCCTTTTCTCCAGCTGATAAGGTCGAGGAAACCGCGTGCCTTAGCCCTTTCAACCCAGAGATATGCTTCCTCGATCCTTCCAAGTGAGACAAGCAGATCCACCAATTGCTCATGGATAAAGACCTTCTCTGAGAAATACCCGGACCTCAACTGGCCAAAGGGACCCATGCCAATGGAGATTCTGGTTTCCTCCGCCAGAGCGGCGGCATGGGTAAGCGTGGAAATGATTTCTTCAATCATGCCGGGATCGTGGGTTTCACGGTATTTGGTCAATAGGACCATTCCGAGGTTCTGGGCGGCTACCGCCTCTTCACCTCGATGTCCTTTGGCACGTGCCTTCGACAGGCAATCTCTATATGTTCCGGCCGCTTTATCTATATCTCCTCGTAAGAACTCCTGGTTGCCTCTCTCCACAAGAGGACCCTTGGCGGTATGTTCCGCCGAGGTAAGGAGGATTTCCGCTGCCGAGAACTCCTTGTTGGAGAGTTCCTCGGAACCAAGTTCTCTGAAAAGAGCTCCAGCGGTTTGGTGCATGGTTGCCAGCTCGCATAAAGTCTCCCCAGTATTGGTCACATCTCCAATGGATTCGTAGGCCTTCAGGGCATTTGTGAGATGCAGATGGGACTTGCTGAGATATCTGGAAAAAAGACTGAAAGGAGACTCACTGGCGAGCAAGCGAGCTCTCTCGGAATCCGTGGCTTGACGGTAGACAATTCCAAGGTCCCGCTCGATATTTCCGGTCTCGGATGTTGCTGAAAGAAGCTTCGCATATCCCAATGCTTGGTCAAAATAATTTTCGACCTGTGCAAGGTTGTCTCGAACCAGAGCGGAGGTAATCCCAAGCTCCTTGAGGATAAGCATCTTTTCAGTGAGGATCCACGTATCTGTGGCATTCCCCACACAATGCAGGGCCTCTTTTAAGGAATCGAGAGACCGCTGGAATTTTTCCTGTTTCCGGTATTCAACGGCTTCCAGACGTAAAGATGACGCGGGTGATTGAACCGTGATCTCAGTACCCGCTGAACTCAGGGTTATGAGCATCAGTAGAGGAACACAAACATGTTGGAAGCCACGGGACATGAATTCGGAGCCTTCTAGTGCTTTGTTGGGATGCTGTAGCAACAGAAACCTCACCCCTACATCCCCTCTCCCACAGGGCGAGTGGACTTGTGGCTCCCCCTTCGCCCTGTGGGAGAAGAGGGTTGGGAGGATGAGGTCGGAAACGTTGCACAACCAAGTCAACAAGGCACTAGCCGACATGACGGATCCGGATGATTGCCCAACCCAAGCCGGAGGCTTTGAGTCCCCGGATGGAGATATCGTTCAAAGGACCTGACCAGCCGCTCCGCAGCTCGGCGGAGCCTGATTGGATGATTGCCTGCGAAGCCGCGCGGATGGCGATTCCTTCCCACTCCTCCATTCGTAGCTCTCCCTCTTGCCCCTCTTTTCTTTCCACCATGAGGAAGGTCTCCAGTCCTCTCTTCTCATCCAATTTCCAATTGATATCGCCACCGCCATAGAATACTTCGCCGGTGTTAAGGAGCCGTGCTTCCTCATTCCCTGGCCAGAGATGCTGGGAACGGCCGCTTGAATCCAACAGAAACAGATCTAGATTCATATCCCGCCGTGTCCTGACCGCAAATGCCATGATCGAGCCTGAACGGATGGCGGCGCCTGGAGCGGCGGAGAGTGTTTCGCCACCAGAGACATGGCCAACAGCGAAGTCAAATGCGCCATTTGAACTTGAGACCGCGCCCTGGTCCAGGAGATTTGCCGCGATGGTATTCACCCGCATCCGCGCACGGACTTTATCCATCGCCAAACGTTCACTTACGGCGTCAAATGATAACAATTGGTAAGCTTCCTCACGTAGTTGGAGAAGATATTCGTTTGTCCCAACCTCCGCTTGAATTTCGTCAATCCGGTCCAGAGCATCACAGGGCAATCCCATTTGTAGCAGAGACCTGATCTGTGCCAGGGAACCTGCGCTTCCGGTTAAGTCGCGCTTAAGCTCCCCCAAAGCAGCTTCAATGGGTTCCGCGCCCTTGGAGGAGAGCACTGTAAATGAAGCAGAGCCAATCTCAGGAATCACATAGGAACACCCTCTTTCCAATGGCCGGGAGGTACCTGGGTATGGATAAGTTTTCTCTGGTGAAAAGGTGAAAAACCTGCCGGGTGTGCCGCCATTGGAAGGCGATAAAGTGAATATCAATGACTCTGAATCCTTTTCGAGAAAACGGAATGAAGGGGTCTGGGATAAAATGAGACCCCTTGGTGTGAGTAATGTCCGCCCCACCTGAGCACCCGTAGCCTTGAAGCGGGCGGTGTTTGCGACCCTTGTTTTCAGTGCCCGTGCCGCACCATCCTTTTCATTGTTGACAAGGTTGGAAAGGGCAGGGAGGCTAGGTGGACCTCCTCGAACCACATCACCGATTGGATTCAGTGGTTGTGTCATTTCCCCCTCACGCATGACGCCAACCTTTACTCGTACAGGTCCACGGTATCTCACAATGCTGTTGTCAGGAAGAAATAGGGAGAGCATCGAACCTGTGGACACCCATATGGCCGAGCCTGCCGGGACGGAATCGTAGAGAATGCCATTCTTCTCCGTTCCTCGTGTTTCTATGGTGGCTACACCTTTGATTTCGGAAATGATAGCTCCTTGTCCTCCTGAAATGCTGCCTTGAGCCCATGCTGAGCTTGTTAGCATGATGGTGAGAGCGATAGAGCAACAAAAGCAAGAGCGGGTTGAAATGGAGCAAGGAAGCATTCTCATATCACCGATAAGATAAGTTTCTGTCCAGCCTGGGGATCTAAATTTATTGTCCCGGAGTTGCGCTCCCTCCAACCAAGGCAAGGAGCGCAACTCCCATTTATAATTTTACTCATCAGGCCCTGTAAGGGCTACCAGAAAACCGGAGGCCTCGCCCAAGGTGGCCTTGCCCAGGGTGGTCTTGCCCAGGGTGGCCTTGCCCAGGGTGGTGTTCCCCACATTGGGCCCGGAGGCCCGATGATGATGCCTGGCGGTCCCCACATAGGTGGTGGCGGCGGTGGAGGTGGTGGTGGCCAGAACTGGCGTGTTTTCGCGCTCTCACGCCTGGATTTGATTTCCGCCGCGAAATCATCGTCACCCAGACCGATTACCTTATTTGCGGCGAGCTCTTCCGCAATATCATAAACCTTCTCGAATTGGCTTTCTGTCACTTGACCCTCATCCACATACGAGAGGGATAAACGAATAAGGTTTCTTATGACCACTTTGCCGGGGAGTCCCACAGCGGCTGCCTCGGTTTCGGAGGCGACATAGCATTTGTGTGCGATGAGCATTGCCCCCATTTGGTGTAACAATGCCAGGGGGTCGCCACTCAATGCGGCCGCGGAAAATTCCTGTTGTAAATCACTGGACACTCCAGTAAGTGGGGTCGCGCAGGCGACCGGAGACATGGCCGGAACAGGCTCTTGAGGAGATTTAGTAGTGGCCGCTCCCGCTGCAAACCCCTGTGGGCTAAGAGCTAGGAGCAGAATGAGGACTAGAGACAACCTCTTGAAAAGAAGCATTGTGTCCTCCTTTGGGATCTATGCTCAATCCACCCGGCTCACGGCGCCTAGGGAAGTGTTCCTCGCAAGGGCCGTTACCAATGGATCATCTGGGGATGTGTTCCGTGTTCTCTTCCGGACTCAATGGAGGAGCTCGAATGGGTTGGTTGCTAGAGATCATTTCACCACCTAGATGAACACTGATTTCCTGCTCGCCTTATCCTCCCCCAAAATGACTTTGACTGATCCGAATTCTACAGCATGATAACTTGGGATGATGGTACTCTGGAAAGTCTGACGTGTACAGAAATTTTTTTATTCATTCATTTCAAGGATGGATATCCCTCTACCAGAACGGCTGGTGAACAACACCTTTTTT
>CAZORO010000135.1:2391-11133 GCA_964581845.1 uncultured bacterium | reverse complement strand
CACCAGCAGTCCACGGACCGGCTTGAGTTGAAGGCTCAGCTCTTGGGCGGGGTGAGCGGGTAGAATAGGAACCGAAAGGGCTCCCCACAGTGCCAAGACCGGCAACCCCATGGCCACATATCCACGCGGAACCAGGATCCCCACTAGAGCCGCTGACAGGGGAATGAGGACAGTCATAGGACCAGCGCTCTTGTGAAGGATTCCATAGACCACTACTCCAGCCACCAGTCCAAGCAAGGAGAGAACACACAGGATCTGTTCGGATTCCTCCAGGTCATCCCAGTCTCTGCGTAGACGCCACACCGCGATCAGCAGCAAAATCAACAAAGGTGGTGGGAAGACATCATGGAGCAGGTGGTAGCCCAGACGAGGGATATCGACAGAAACTCCAGGTACGGCAAAGATGGAAAACTCCAGTCCAGACGGCCTTAGGGCGAGGCTTGCGCCAAAGGAGAGGAGTGTGGTCACCACGATGAGGAGAGTTGATAAGGCCTTCCGTGAGGGGGATGTCTCAAAAAGAAGGGTGGTCAGTATCCAAACTGTGAGAAATACAAGGCAAGGCCAACGGAAACCAATGGCCAGGCCGAGGAGAAGGCCACTGAACGCATAATAGCCATAAGGATGATCATCGCTGGAAAAACCCCGTAGGAGGAATACCACCGAGGTGCTGAGTGCTACAGTCTGCCAAACCGGATCAAGTCCGGTTCCACATCCGAGCAGGAATAACGGGTGCAAGAGAACACCCATGGCGATCAACCGTCTCCTCCAAATCACGATTTCATCCGGCAATAGCATCCATACCAGAACCGCTCCAATACCCGCTATGAGATGAGCGGTGAACACAGCGGTCCAGCTACCCATGGGTTGTAGCAGAGTGAGGAGCTTCAAGAACAAGGGAGAGGCGGGAGGATCTCCAGACAACAGACCTCCTGTCCGGTGAATCCATTCGACCGCTAATGCGGTGGACCATGCCTCAATCCGCGAGCCATATCCCAGAAAGCCAAAGGGCGCCAGGATGGGAACCGTGCAGATCAACGCCAGGAGAATCCGGGGGCCGGGAACCTTACAGAAAAACTCGCACATCCCCCATCCCAGGAAAAGCAAGCCGAACCACCCCAAAGTCCAACTCGCCATCAAGTGCTCAAAAGTCTCCTCCGGATCGAGGCTCCCCCCAATGAGAGTGTGGATCCCACTGGGCAACTGGAAAACTCCCGCCAGCAGGAAGGCTCCTCCCGCGAGAGTGACGACCACCGCTGGGATCGCGCGTGGTTCCTCAAGGTCATCCCGGGCACCCCGATAGGCCCCATCGTAAAGGTTCACGATTCCATCCCACCGGATTCCAGGAATTCATAAGTCCATTCCAGATTGAGCAGGAAACCCAACGATTTCCAATCGAGTTGCCTTTGTCCAGTGGAGATCTCCTTGAAAGCGTCTGAGTCCAGGAAACCTGATTGTGAGATATGTGGAAGCAGATCCAGAACCTTTGGATGTTGTTGGATCAAAATCTGGTAGAGTGTCTCCGCGCCATAGGGTGGTTTCCCACGTCCGGTGATGCGTTGCCAGGCTTTGTTGACCACTTTGGTGGCGAAGTGGAACCTGCCAACCAAGCGCACCCTCAGATTGGGATGAGCCACATCGCGTGGCGGGATACCTCCATCCAAGGGCAGTGTGGATAGATAAGGATCCAACACCTCCAGCATTGTGGCGGAAAGACTGCTTCCCCCGCGATAGATAGCGGGAATTGTTCTGGCCCACTCGACAAACGCGGGATGGAAAAAGGGAGCCAGCACCACCCGCTCCAGGGTAGCGGCTGAGTAATCCATCCCCACCCAGCGCCCCATCCGTTCCATGAGGTAGAACTCATCGGTGCCCAAGAGCCAACCAGTGCCGTAACTCTGAAGTATCCGGTTCAGATCCTCCAGGCAACTGGTCTGGATCTGGTCACGAAACTCAGGTGTCAACAGTGAAAGATCCACCCCTTGGTTGGTCCACATCCTCCAGCGGGCCAGGGAAGCAACCAGTTGGGGAGTGACCTGGGAGGCATCCGGTTGGCCTGGATAATAGAAACCTCGAATGTACTCTCCATTCTGCCCGGAAAGACGTGGACGCTGATCGACTTGGGAGTTTACCCACTCAAGAACTCCACGTCCGAAAGGGTTGGCGCAGTGGCCAACCTTGAGCGAGGCGTTCTTGATGAGCGGGAGAATCTCCTCCGGGTGAAATGCCTCGAGCTGTGCAAGGTCTACCTCGTGCTGAGCCATACCCTCATGCTCCGCGATGAGTTTAGCGGTGATACGGTCATGGCTTCCTGCCTCGCCAAGGGTGATGGCTCGTATTTCCCGCCGCTTGGGGGGAGGAATCGTGGCCAGAAGGAGGCGGCTATCGAGTCCACCACTCAGCTCCAGGTCAGGCTCCGGAAAAGCTGAGAGACATGCGGTTGTTGCTTTGCGTAAGATCTCCGCCCCCTCCTCAGCCAGCTTGGCCAGGTCTTCCAAGGTTTGGCCGGCTGGCTTAGGCGAAAGGGCATAGGACTCCATCTGAAAATTGCCTGAATGGAGATGGATCACCATCCCGGCTCGCAGCCTGCGTGTCTTCTGGAAGCCGCACATCTCCACCAGGTAGTGGCCAAGCAATCCAAATACGCCAAACGAGTTAAGGTCGATCTCATCTCCAGCGGCGAAGGCCACGATTAAGGCCGAGGAACCCACCACAACCCCATCCTGAATGGGGCAGAAAAAAACATGCTGTAAACCATAAAGGTCGGTAAAGACGGAGATCCCCTTTTCATGGACCCAAAGGCCTCCAGCGGGAGGTGCGAGACAGGAAAGAGAGGAGACTCCGGTGTTAGTGAGCCGTATGGCCAACTCATCCGGTGCGATCTTCATGCCCTGTGTGTGGCCATGAAAGCCTTTGCCGATGGGGAGGCAGGTCAGGGATTTCCATTCCGCAGGTGGGTTGTCCTTTTCTGAACCAGCATACAGGATCCATTCCCCAGCGTTTCCCCGCAGCTCCCGGAGCTTCTCTGCCTGAACCAGTTTTTGAAATGCAACTTTACCTCTTTGTACAGGTACAGGGACCTGGTTTGGGTGGTGGATGGAAGGTATTAGCGAAAAAGCGGCAAAGTGGCTCATAGCTGCTAGCTTGGAGGCGAGGCAGTCTACGAGCCACGCGCACAGGGGACAAGCCGGGGGGAACAATTCCGGGATATTTCAGCTATTGAATCTTGCGGCGGATCAGTCCCACCACGACTCCCACAATCCGGAAACGGTCCTCGGGGGTGACAATGATGGGATCGTAATCTTTGTTCTCCGCTTTCAGGATGATCCGGTCCTCTCCGGGGAGATACCGTTTCACAGTGGCCTCGTCGTTGACCGTGGCTACCACGATATCATTCGGATGTGCGGTGCGTTGCTTCCTCACCACCGCCAAATCGCCATCATAAATGCCCACATCGGTCATACTATCGCCATTGACACGCAATCCGAACAGATCCACGTTGGGACCACCGCCGAAAAGAGCCTGATCAACACCGATCTCATCCTCTTTGTTCTCCTCGGCCAGAATGGGCGACCCTGCGGCAACCCGCCCGATGATGGGGAGCGATTTCCACCAATGACTCAGCCCCTCCGGGAGCCTGCGTTCGGGAAAAGGAACCACATTGTCCGGAAGCTCCTCCCTTTTTGGACGGCTCACCTCGACTGGGCGGGGACGCTGGAAAGGAGAGGAACCATCGGGATTGAGCAACCTGAGTCCACGGCGTGAGCCTTTCTGGTGTTCGATGTAACCGTGTTGTGTCAGCACTCGCAGGTGGTAGCGGATGCCATTCGTGGAAGCGATTCCGAAGGCATCGCCCAACTCCCGTAAAGTTGGAGGAAACCCCTTCTCCTCCACATTCCGGCGTATGTACTCCCAGATATCACGTTGAATGTCTGTTACCCCTTCTCCAATGGACTTAGCGCCTTTCCGTCCAGCTGATGGCCTTCCAGTAATTCGTCCGTTTTCCTTGGGCATCGTCTTATTCTCCATTACGAAAACCTTTTCTCAGTGTTTTGTTGAGTTGGTAAGGTTTTTCTGTTGCACAAAAGGTTCAACAAAACACTCGAGGGGCTCTTTCCACCCTACCATGACTATACATTCACTATAGTGCACAAAGATGCAGATTTCAAGAGGAAATTTATGGTTCTTACAGGATAATTGAAAGAATGGGTTGCCGTTACTTGGACTCGTTTGGTGGGTGAATCTCAAGGATATCGTCAAGATGGGCCGAAAGAAGGATATGGCGGATCAGGCGGCGGGGATTTGAAAGACGTAGCGTCCCCTCGTTTTCCCGAACCAATTGATAAATCGGTACAAGCTCCGCTAGTCCAATAGAATCGATATACTGAAGGTCCTTCAGATCCATGTCGATATGCTTATATCCACAGGTGATCAGCCGTTCAACCTCCGAACGTAAACGTTTCACATCGATCTGACTCAGTTTGCCCCCCAGGTGAAGGGTGACAGTTTCAGCGTATGTGGAATCGACCTCGGAGGAAATTTCAAGGAGTGACTCTTGCTTCATGTGGGGTTTCTCCTGCGGTAGGGACTGGATCAAGCTTTTTCGGGTCCGATATCCAGAACCATGTCCAGATGGGCCGATGTGAAAAGATGCCGGATGATCCGGCGGGGATTGATGATTCTAAGAGATCCCTGAGCTTGCTTAAGACGTTCATTGACTGGGAGAAAGGCGGCCAGCCCTGAGGAATCCAAATAGGAAAGATCGGCTAGATCAATCTCGAGATATTTGCAACCACTTGCCATGATCCGGTTGATTTCGGTCTGAAATTGACGGATATGTGGCCAAGTCAGTTGCCCTCTCACAATGGCGCGTACCCTTCCGGAGTTCTCGGGTAAGGATTCCACAGTCACCTTTAATCCTTTGTCTTGGTCCATCTCCTACTCCTCAAAAAAAAACGGGATATTCAGTCTCAAGCCGGTCTGTCCTGACAGGACAGTCACCTGAGGCCGAATGACTTTCTCTGAATCTTCAAGAACCACGGATGATTTATTAACGTTCTTGACAAGAAAGTCAATTCTTACATCATCGTATCAAGAATCATAACGTAGATTCGCTCCAAAAGCAGTACTATCGCTCTTTGAATATGCGGAGAAGGTCAGTAGCTTGCCTCGATGTGGATTTCGCCTTGTAGACCAGTCAAGTCGATATCGCCCTTTTCAGCCTCGAAACGGTCAGAGGCTTCTCCATTTACTGTGACCGATTGAATGAGACTTTTTTCTGGGTGACGAATCCGGAGGAGGGTCCGTTCTGGCTGGGAGCGTAGATCGAGTTGGGCTTTCACCTCCACTTTGCTCCCATCCGGCTGAGGCAAATATTCAACGGAAACGTTACCGTAACGTGTCACGATTCCCGTTGCGCGCAAGGGGGTTCCATGGCTGAACCATTCCCTTGGCAGCGCCCGTCCCAGATGCAGGGTTTCCCCGGTTGAGTAGACAAACATGTAACGCAACCAGTTCACTGCGTTGGCCTCGTCACTGGTTTTAAAATGGGCGTAATTCGAGAACCCCAGTAACGGGAAGGGATGCTCCACCATGGCGTTGATTTCCTCGCTGTAACAAGCGGCCCAGGCATTGAAGAACATCCAGATGTAATGCTCTGGTTCATCGCGTTCGAGGAATGGTAGCAATCCCGCCAACAGGTTGGGCTGGATAGAGATCCCCGCGCAGTCAAACCAGTTTTCCTCGAGATTGGGGATCGGGTAACCATAGGGAGGGGCGGGGTAACGGTTATCCTGGTAATCATCCAGGATCCAGCTTGCTTGTCTACTATCGGCGGGATACAGACCGGAAATCAACAGATAGACGGAACCTTCCAGAATCTCACGGATCCATCCCCAATCACGCCCTCGCAGATACAAACGGCTGGGATAGCTGGGGATCCAGCGTCCATCTCTGAGCCGTACCAAAGGGGTGTGTTGACGCATGGTCTCGAAACCTTTGATCAGATCCTTCCCATATGCCTCGGCCTCTTTCTGAAGGCGTGGCGCCTCGGGGTGGTGGATGGCCATCAACGCCTCGGCGGCATGATGTACACCACGCCAGGTGAGGGAGTTGGTGGAAAGCCAGTAGCAGTAATCCCCCACATCCTCTAATGCACCAGCTGGCAGGAAGCCATATTCCCAGCCCCGGGAGTGCGGGAGCGGCTTCATTGTCTCTTTGCGTTGACGGAAAACCCATTCCATCCCGGCAATCAGGGCATCGGCGGAACGTTTAAGCCACTCCTCATCTCCGGAAAGAAAATAATGCTCCGCGATACACCACAGAACCCAACCATGATGCTGGTTGTAGGTCTGGCCCATCTCGAATCCCCCAGCTCCATAAAAGACACCCTCATGATCGGTGAAGTTTCCAAAGGTTCCCACAGTCCCTTGGTATTTGATCCATAAATCAATTCGGCGCTGAGCATCCTCATGCAGTCCACGTTGATCCAGTTCATGAATGATCATGCAGGATTCATTGGAGAAGTTCCCATACACCGAGGTCCCCACTGAAGTGTTGATGAGTCCACTCCCATCCGGCATGAGTACATCGGTGATCTGGACATGTGAGAGGTGAGAAGCATGGAGGGCATCCAATCGGGGTTCGGCGGTTTGAATGGAGGCACCGCGAGCATTCTCTTTCCGCCAGAAGGATGAAACATCCCGGAAACAGGTCTCGAAGTCGAGCGCGGCAAGCAAGTTGTGTTCTTCGGGTGTATCCACAGCGATGTAAGGGACCTTGAGGATTAGATCGCATGTCTGTCCAGGTTTTAGGTCTTGGGACAGCCGGATTCCATCTTTTTCTTTGTTCACCACCATGCTGGTCTGAAGGGCTGCTCGCGGAACCTCTTCACCCTTCCACCCAGTGAACAGCAACCCCTCGCGGAACGAAATTGGATCGAGGGGACTCCGGGGTACCAGATTACCATCCCAGCCTCCTTGGTGACGTACATAATGACGGTTTTCGGAACGCCAGGACTGAGAGGAGTATTGTATTGGAAGCTCCGCTTGGGCGGTTTCGGTTCCGGTATTGGTGAAGCGGAAGCGGACCATCCCCACGATGGTGTCATCGGTCTGGAGGGTTTGGTCAAAGATGGATTTCTCTAGTGGAACCGCCAAAGAGGTTTGCTCGATCCGGATGTTCTTGTTTCCGAATTGAAGGTGATTCACCAGGACCGGCCCGGGATCCGTAAACCGGCTCTGAACCGGCCATCTTTCCAAACCGAAGAAGAACCGGCCATTATCCTCATTCTTGAAACGTGCGTTATCTTTACCCTTCAAGAGACGAAAGGTTCTTCCTTGGTAGACCAATATGTCTCCATTGGTTTCAATCCACAAACGTTGACGGGCGAGCTTACAACCCAGGCTCATCGCCACCGGGTGACGGCTTGGCTGGCCATTGATTGCCCCACCCAAGGATTGCTCCCCATGGTCCAGAATGCGCTGGTTGAAGGTTTTCGAGCCTTCAATCCGTTTCTGGTAGCCGGCGAAGGTAGTGGGATCCTGTGCCTTGGCGATATAGATCCCCCGGTCCTCAAACCAGATGGGGCCTTGTTCCTCAAGGGATTTCATGGATATCGTGAAGGCATCATCCGGCAGGGTGAAAGTCACATGCCCCTCATCACCGCTCATGTAAGTGGAGGGTGTCATGTGCACCAATTCGACTTGAAAGGATCTCCCTGTATCCCCGGAGAATTGGACCGTGTTCCCCTCTACACGGGTACCGGAAATGGGAGAGACCCGCTGGATCACTGCATTGTAGGCTGAGAGATTGACCCCCTCACCCAAGGTGGTTTTGCCTGAGTCCAATTCGACCCGGAGAGAGGCTGTTGTGATGGGAGAAGAGGTATACACCCGGATGGTTTCGATCTGGGTTGGGTCACCGGTATCGATGCGAATCCCTTGTGTCCGCCGGAAGGTGACATCGTAATCCGTCATCTCCGGGAACTCGCTTGTTAATGGACGGAACACGAGTCTCGCGGTAGCGGCATCCACCCATTGCTTTTCGATTTCCGCTTTTTTCCAATCAGTGGTGAACCAATCATCAATTGGGATCCAACCGAACCGGCAGGGATCCTCGAAGGGGTGTGAGTTTTCAATGCGCGTTTCCGGCCAGGAACGTTGCGTGTAGGAAAGACCCACTGAGTCCGGTTTTTGGCCACGGAAGACCACTTCCACGCTTTGGATGTCACGTGGTTCCTCGAACCGGACTTCACCAGAGGTTGAATTCGGAAGGGCGAATGGAGCGATATCCAAGGCAGCGGAGGAATTTTGACTAACGGCTGGGATGGGCACCATGGAAAGACCTCCTGTCAGGAGAAGGAAAAGTGAAATCATTGGATAGAAGGTGGTAGAGCGGCTCATTGTGGCCTCCTCGTGGTGGATCGGTGTGCACTCATGGGGGAAGGTTAGGCTTATGGGGGAGATGGAACAACCTGTTTCTTGTTACATGGAGTCTCCTCCCCTCCCACCCCCTTTCCCATCGTGGTAGTTTCCGACAGAGTTGTCCTGTTCCGGAGCTTTCTCTGTCCCGTGGGACCAGCCGCTCTGTTACCGGCGCTACCATCATGAGGGGGTTTTTCTCCAATGGCCAAAGACCTTCGTAAGGTCCACTTCGTTGTAAGCACTCACTGGGACCGTGAGTGGTATCAGTCCTTCCAAGGATTCCGTTACCGGTTGGTAAGGATGATGGATGAGGTTCTGGAGA
>CAZORO010000135.1:0-2381 GCA_964581845.1 uncultured bacterium | reverse complement strand
AAGGATCCTCGTTTTACCCACTTCGACACGGATGGGCAGGCCATCATTCTCGAGGACTACCTTGCCATCCGTCCCAGTAAAATGGAGAAAGTGAAGGAGTATGTCCGTCAAGGGAAACTATCCGTGGGCCCGTGGTATGTACTCCCGGATGAATTTCTCGTGAGTGGTGAATCGTTGATCCGGAACCTCAAGGAGGGAATCCGGGTCGCGGAATCCTATGGGAAATCCTCGCGCGCCGGATTTGTGTGTGACACCTTCGGTCATGCCAGCCAAATCCCTCAGATCCTGCGTGGATTCGGGATTAACAGCTTCCTCATGTGGCGGGGGATGAACGAAAAAGTCTGTTCCGCCAATTATCGTTGGCAAAGCCCGGATGGGAGTGAGGTTTTCACATACCGGTTTGGACCGATGTGGGGTTATTGCGATTATGACTTCCGGGTCCTCAAGGCCAACCAGATCGGGGCGAAACCCACCAAACGGGAAATGGTGGATGCCTTGGTGGAGGACGACCACCTACTGGCGCAACGCACATCGGTACGCACGCTGATGATCTTCGATGGAGGCGACCATATCGAGATTGAACCCTCCACTCCCGATCTGATCGAGGAGGCCAACAAACGTTTAGAGGCCGAGGGATTCCGGATCGAGATGAGCTCTCTCCCCCGTTATACCGAAGACATCGCCGCCGAGGAGGAGCTGATCACGGATGTGATCTGCGGAGAGCTTCGTGAACCCTCCAGCGGAATTGATGAGCAGTGGATTATCCCTGGCGTTCTCTCCAGCCGGATTCAACAGAAACAGAGGAACCGGGAGTGCGAGAACCTGCTTTGCCAGTGGGCGGAACCTTTCTCCGCGATTGCGCGCTGGTATGGCCTGAAAGGAAGTGAATCTTTCTTGAACAGCGCTTGGCGGCTGCTCCTGGAGAACCATCCCCATGACAGTATTTGTGGTTGCAGCATTGACCAGGTCCATAAGGATATGGATTTCCGCTTTGACCAGGCGGCTGGGATCGCGAATGAAGTAATCGAGGATGTTCTCCAGCACCTGATTCGATCGGCTCCGGGAGAGGTCACTACGCAGCGCTTCCCAGTGTTGGTGGCGAATCCACTTCCCTTCGCACGCAAGGAAGTGGTAGATCTCACCCTTGAGATACCTTCCGATTGTCCCACCTATCAGGAATTCTTTGGGTATGAACCCAAACCTGGCTTCCGTATCTTCAACACGGAGGGAGATGAAATCCCTTACCAACTGGTTCATCAGGATATGAACCGTTGGCGCTTCATCCGGAAGCTGCGTAAGTTCCCGCATGGCATCCAGCGCCACCTGGTGGATGTCAGTCTCCAACTTGAACTACCCCCTTTGGGTACCCGGACTCTGTGGGTTGAAACGGTCAAAGGCCCCACCCGTCATCCCGGATCTGGATTTGCGGTGGGACGGCATACCATGGAGAATGGGTTCTTGACAGTGGACATCTCGCCCAATGGAACCATATCCATTCAAGATCTGGAGACGGGAACATTGTTTTCCTCGTTGTTGGAACTCGAGGATTGCGCCGATATTGGTGATGGCTGGTATCACGGAATGGCGGTCAACGAGGAGATCTTCAGTTCCCAAGGATCTCCAGCAGCCATCTCGCTGGTTCACAATGGTCCCGAGAAGACTACCTTCCGCATCGAGATCTCCATGGAGGTTCCCGCCCGATTCGACTTCAGCCGCATGGTCCGTTCGGCGGAAAGAGAAACCCTGAGGGTGACCCATTGGATCACGTTGAGAAGGGATGCGCGGCATGTGGAGGTCACAACAGAGGTTGACAACACAGTCCGCGATCACCGTCTCCGGGTTCTGCTCCCATCTTTTTATGAGGTCGACACCTTCTGGTCCGATGTGCCTTTTGATTATCAGGAAAGGCAAATTGCCCTACGTGAAGACAACTACACTTACAAGGAGCTGGAGGTTGAGACCAAGCCGCAGTATACCTGGACAGCGATTGTTGGAGAGGGTGGCATCGCGAGCGGGGAACCTAAGAGTGGATTGGCGGTGGTCTCGTGCGGATTGCCGGAATCGACCGTTCTTGACACGGAGAACCGTGAGATCGCGCTTACCCTCATCCGTGCTTTTAAGAAAGCGGTCTTCACCGATGGCAATGAGGGTGGGCAGATCCAGGGCAAGCACTGCTTTAACTACTGGATTGTGCCCTTCAATGGAGAGCTGGATCCGGTCGCGCTTGGGAGAGCGGGGCAGGCGCTATCAGGAGGCATCCGGACCACGCAAACTCATCCCTATGAAGAACCACTCCCAGGAAATCCTCATCCAGATAACTTCTCCCTTTTGGATGTGGCGGGGCCGGTGCTTGTGACCTCGGTGCGTCCGGTGGGAGATAG
>CAZORO010000134.1:10631-11156 GCA_964581845.1 uncultured bacterium | reverse complement strand
GCTCCGAAAAGTTTTTAAGGCAGGTGGAGTTTATAGGTCCAGTGGGGTTTAACCGCGGATGGATATTGCGGAATATCTGAAAGAAAAGGAAAAGAGGCTGGAGAAAAGAAGTCACCTGATCAGGGATTTCCATGTCTTTGACTTCAACTACCTGCCGGAGAGGCCTTTGATGCGCGAAGAGATCCGGCCAGTAGCCGATGCCGTCTTGAGGTACACCAAGACCGGAGTCCCCAATCACCTGCTCATCATCGGCAGCCGGGGCGCGGGCAAGACCCTGCTGGTCAAGTCCCTCGCCAAGAGCCTCGAGTCCCGGCCTGATTTCCCTCAATTTCTGTATGTCAACTGCCGGCACCACAACACCAGTTTCAAGATTTTGGCCGAGGTCCTCCAGGCACGTCCACGCGGTTATGCCCTGGATGAACTCTGGCATGAGTTTGAAATGCGCTTTCCACGGGGCCTTGTCTTCATTCTCGATGAGGTGGATCTTCTCTCTGAAAAGGACCGTAACAAGGACATCCTTTACCT
>CAZORO010000134.1:0-10621 GCA_964581845.1 uncultured bacterium | reverse complement strand
CGATCCGAAAGAAACGACATGGCCATCCTCTTGAGCAACAACCCTCGCTTCCACTCGCAACTTGATCCCAGTATCCGTAGTACTCTTCAGCCTGAAATAGTCCATCTCAAGGATTACAGTGGGGACCAGGTCTACCGGATACTCGAACAACGAGCCCGGCTGGGGCTTTGTCGAAGTCATGAGGAGGCCTTGCGGCACATCACGGGACTGACTGTCCGCAACACCAACTCCGACATCCGGGTGGGCATCAAAACCTTGTACCTGTGCGCGGTGGAGCCGGAGGCGGGTGTGGAGGAAAACTTCCAGAGGGCCCGGAGGGACATCGCCGCCGACATCATCAACAACCTCAATGACAAGAATCTACTCATCCTCAAGGCTGCCTTGATGGACCAGGAGAAATACGTCAAATCTGTCTACAGCCTGTACCGGAGACTGAGCGAGTCCTGCCAGGAGACACCCTTCAGTTATGTCTACTTCTACAGCAACCTTTCGTATCTGCAGAGCCTGGGACTCATCCTGCTGCTATCCACCAAGGTCAGGCGGAGTTACACCAACCGGATCCAGATCCTCTTCGACCCGGAAACCCTTGAAACTTCCTGGAAAGCCCGCTTTGGAAATAATGAATAAGCCCAAGGGGTGTAGAGAGAGTGGAGTTAATGCGTCAAAGGCAAGACTGGAAGATTTACCTATTGCCTCATTTCTCTGTCCTCACTGACTGGTAGCACCGAAAAGTTTTTAATTGAAAGATAATAATAGGTTTTGATAAGCATAAAGTAGTAGTAGTAGTAGTAGTAAGATTCTGAAAGGAAAGGAAAGGAAGGAGGAAGGGGATCAGGGATTCCAGGAACCTCCGGAAAGTGAGACATCATTTCTTATGCTTTAGCATCCCACAGTTCACGTGTAAACTCCACTCTCTCTACTCTAGTGTCTTGACGTCATTTTATTCGGTCAAACGAATATTCTGGCTTGTCCTTCTTTCACCAGCGAAAGATTTATATAGCTGTCACTCCAGAGTTACAGCATGGAACCATACACGCCATATTCAGGAGGAATGGAAGAGGATCATTATCCGAACCTTTTCCCGGCAAGAGCCTCATCTGACTCGCCCCTTTCCCACCTCGATCTTTCTGGTGATCTTCTTGCCTCCGCCTTGCGGAATGATCTTGCACAACTGAAGGCTTATAGCACTCTCACCCACTCGCAGGACGGCGGAACTCTCGCCGAGAAAGTCTTCGGCCAACACCTGGAGGAGCAGAAAGCCTCCGGGCACCACCTGGGTGCCCTTCTCTCTGAGAGATGGAGACTCTATCACGATCACATCGAGGACCTGCGAAATGAGATCAATGACCTGAGGAATCGGCTCAACATGGTTGCTCGTCCGTATGTAATTCTCCACCCCATGATCGGGGCTAATCTCGAGCGAGCCCTGTTCAAACTCGAATCCGACGCCCGGAAAGAACAGGTCGAATTCTGGAAGGACTCAGCCGAGATCCGGGACAAGATGTTGGATGTGGCTCATGAGTACAGAAAGGGTGTTGATCGCTCGCGCCTTTTTGGACAGGGGGAGCTGGAAAGTGAGTGAAGGGATGGGCAACACGGAACGAATCAAGAAACTCTGTCATCAGTTGCAACCCTTCCTCGGTACACAAGCTGGAGAGATCTTTGCCGCGTACCTTCTCGAAGACAAGCAAGGCAAGGAGGAAATTGAAATCTATCTGCAGTCCCTCTTGGCCAGCAAACTTGGGAATCAGGAATTGGAGGACTCGGGAGATCTTGTCCCCCCTTCATCCGAAAAGACTCACGGGGAGTACGAACTCGGAACAGTTGTCTATGGGGACAAGAAAATCGGCTCCTTTGGGCTACGGGAGTATGAATGGATACAACACGTCGGCGTCTTCGGCAGGACCGGAGCCGGTAAAACCAACCTGGGCTTCCTGATCCTCCACCAACTCCAAAAACACGGTAAACCCTTCCTCGTCTTTGACTGGAAACGGAACTATCGCGACCTGCTCCTGTTGCCGGAGTTCAATGACGTGGAGGTGTATACTATTGGAAGGTCAGTTTCACCTCTCCGGTTCAATCCACTGATCCCCCCACCCGGAATCCCTCCCAAGACCTGGCTCAAGAAGATCATTGAGGTCATTGCCCATGCGTATCTGCTGGGCAACGGGGTCCTGTATTTGCTGCAGGAGTCGGTTGATGCCGTCTACAAGGAATGTGGCCTGTACTCCGGAAATATCACTCGCTATCCAACCCTTCGAGATGTCCTGGAAACAGCACGAAAGCGGGACTCGCGCGGGCGTGAGGCGGGTTGGTGGTCAAGTCTGATGAGGGCTCTATCATCCCTCTGCTTCGGAGATATGGATGAACTGATCAACTCCACAGAGAATTCGAGCATCGGCAACCTCCTGGAGAAACCAGTCATCCTGGAACTCGAGGCTCTCACTCAATCCGACAAGGTCTTTTTCATTCAGGCCCTGTTGCTGTGGATCCACCACCGGCGTATGACCGAAGGAGAACGGGAGTTCTTCAAGCATGCCATCCTGATCGAGGAAGCTCATCATGTCCTGAGCGGTGAACGGCACAGCCTGGTGGGTGGCCAGTCCATCATGGAGATCACCTTCCGTGAGATCCGTGAGTTCGGAGAGTCCTTGATCATCCTGGACCAGCACCCCTCCCAGATCTCGATTCCTGCACTGGGAAACACCTACACCACCCTCTGTCTCAATCTCAAACACAGCCGGGATGTCAGTGCCATGGGCCAGGCCATGCTTCTGGACAACACCGACCGGGACATCCTCGGGACCCTCAAAGTCGGCCAGGCTGCAGTGAAATTGCAGGGCCGAGGAACGAACCCCTTTCTCATCGAAATTCCGGAGTTTCCGCTCAAGAAGGGTTTATTCCATGACGAGGAAGTGGCAAGGAGGATGGGCATACTCAACCCGGGCGCCTTCGAGACGCGAGCTCCCCCTGAAACCGTTCAACCGGTACCAATAGCAACTGTATCCACTTCCGCCCACGCCGAAGACTTCCTCTCGCTTGCCTTCCTGAAGGATGTGGTGGAGTTTCCTGAGAGTGGAGTGGCCAACCGGTACAAACGTCTTGGTATCAGCGTGCGACAGGGGCAGAAACTCAAGGAACACCTTGTGAAGGAAGGATTGGTTACTGAAACGCTGGAGCAGACCTCGAAAGGGATGATTCGGATTGTGAGGGTGACGGAGAGAGGGAAGCAATTCGTGGATGCAGGCAAGCCAGTCCATGGAGAGACGTAATGGACACCGAAGGAGGAAGTGAGGTGAGTCAGGCTGAGCATCACCTTTCCGTCCCTTTCTGTTCAATGTCAAGAGTTTCTTCCGTCCCGTTGCCTAACTCGTCTTGACTGATTTGTGACTTTTCTTCGAGGAGATGAGGAGGGAATGGCACATGGATATTTCTTCGATAGCGGGTTGGTCGATATTAACCGTGAAGAGGTCATTCCCTTTCCTGCTAAGAATACCTTCATCGAAATTCCTCCCTGGGGGAATCTCCCCTTCAATCAAATGAATCGCCATACCAAGGGCCAAAGTCCAATGACATGAATTCGGATTTGGGTGGCCTTGACGAACTTCCCCGGCAAGTTAAACATCATGAAAACAAACAGAGTCTGAGCAGGTGAGATCTTTGGCTTATTCCAAAACTTTGAGCCGCATGACCATCATCTACAGGATGATCCAACAATGAGAAGGTCGATGTGGTGGTTCTTACCGATAACCATTCTGTTGGTTGGCTGTCCTGGTCCTGAAGACCGGAGAAAACTGGAGGCCATCGCCTCCTTTGAAGAGTTCAATGACCAGCTTATTCAGAAGATGAGTCCGGACATGGAAGCGGGACAGGGGTTCTCCTTGGAGGAAGAGGGGGGAGCAGCGGGTTCCCTGTGGAGCCTCTCCCTGACCGATTACATGGTCAGACCACTAGCCCAACCGGCTGACTCCTGGCTGGCCGACATTCATTTCAATCTCGTCAGAACAAGTGAAAAATGTTCTCCCAATCCAAACCCCATCGAAATCTATGCTGATTTTATTGGTGATGCGACTCAGTGGACTCTTTATTCCATCCTATCTCGAACCGGATCGACAGGCAGTGAAACAAATAAACACCCCTGGAGGTTTTGGGAACGAGATTCCGAGGATTGGACATACCTGGAGCAGAGTGTGACTGCAATCCTGCAGCAGCAGAATTTTGGGAACGGATCTAATCCAGCGCGGATTTCCCCAGAGGGCTCAGAGGTTGCCGAGTGAAGTTCTTCGACACGACCTCACAGTACCTGCACAATATCTCCACGCCAGTCTGGTGGATCTGCTTCCTGCTTGTGGTCGACTTCTTCCTGTTGAACCGTTTCGTTGTTCCCTACTCGATCGTGGTGGATGAATGGAGCATTGACCCAATCTCAATCCTAACAGTTGTTGTTCTAGCAGGTTTGTGGTGGTTTTACAGGGAAAGACCTAAACGAGTCTCGACACTTGCTGAAAGAATTTCTCTGTGGGCATTGCTGGCTTGGTTTCTGATCGCGTTCCTCACCACTCTGGCACACCCACGGGAATGCTCACCCAACTATGGGGGGCTTGCCTGCCTGGCCACGATTGGGATGTGGATGTTGCCGGTGTTTATGATCCCCACTCTCAAGATATCAACACGCGATATCAAGGTCATTCTGTGGACCTATTTGACATTGTGTGGTATCGGGATCTTGATGAATGTGGGAGTTATTCTTCTTCCCAAAATCATTTCTGGATTGGTTGGCTGGGAAAAAACCCCGGGAGATGGCCGGGCCTTTCTTCCTTTAGGGGTATCGACTGTATTGGGGTGTGTCTACGCCATGGGGATTCCAGTTGCTATTGGCCTCTATTATCAATCGGATCGTTCACAAAAAAATATTATCGCCTCCATCGTCACATGCCTACTTCTTATCATTGGAGTTTTTGCCACCGGATCACGAGCCTCTGTCGCGGTGACTCTCGCCGTGCTTATGGCGTCCTTTGCAGTGATTGGTCGGGGGAGGATTCACTCGCGAGGAATGAAAATCAGTGTTGCAGCGGGCCTTTTGGCGGTGGTGTTGGGGGTGATAATACAAGGGCAACGGTACCGGTTTGTGTCATTTTATGATGGATCGATCCAGTGGCGTCTTCGCGGCTCCGCGTCCGCCCTCCAGATGTTGGAGGACCGTCCCCTGTTTGGATCAGGAATCGAGAGATTGTTCCACCGGTGCTCGATTGGCAGGCCCTCCTATCTGTTGGGAAAAAATGAGATGGAGACGGTCATCTACCGGAACCGGCTGACTCAGAGAGAACCACACAACCTCTATCTCTTGACCGCCGCAGAGACGGGAGTCGTGGGGCTGGTTTTCCTCTTGCTCTATTTGGGGAGCACTTTCTGGATTTTTATCAGTCCTGCACGGGATACCCATAATAACGCGAACAATGCCCTCCTCAAGGGGATGGCATTCAGTATTGCCATCGTCCTGCTCCAATCTATCACCGAATCGATGCTGCTGGCTAGGCCTAGGTTTGCGATATTGGTGGGGATCTTGTGGGGAGTCTTTCAGCGGTATGCGAGGCTTATTGAAAGAAACTTTTGAAGCCGAACCACCTTTGGTGTCGCCGTGGTGGAGATGAGTTCCATTTGGGTGTATCCTGGTGTGGAAAAATCCTTGATAGAGTAAAGATGAGAGAAGAAAGAATGACCGAACAGGTCTTCGTTATTGAATGTATTTCATATGAGAACCAGAGCCTCATCAAAGGATTTATAGAGACTTTGCTTTCCTATGATTCCACAGTTAATGAAGTCTTCGAGAATGCCACTGTAAAAATCCTCATCGTCATAAAGCCGAATTGGGTTCAGGGGTTCCATGAGCTGCTCCCTGAGGTCTGGCTCCCCGTTATTAAACATCCAATAATTGTCTTAGCGGTCGTGGAGAGGTTTGCGGAAAGGCTTGACGGACGTGGGACTCACCAGACCGATGAAGCCGGTTCGAGTCAATGTAAGCCAACAGCCCAAATTTGAAAGGAAACGCAGTCCTTCCATGATCTGCTTCCAAATAAAGAGATCCCTGTATGAGAACAGCCCCTTGTGGCTGAAAAGACCTCTGGGATGGCTCCCTTTCTCCCTCCTTGCCGGTCCTGAATACAGGAATGTTATTAGGCGGACTGAGTCGATGGATCAACTAAGCCGCCAAGAATACCTCAAATTACAGAATCAATTGCTCGGAAGGACTCTTGATTTCGCCACAAGCCAAATCCCGTTTTACCGAAAATTCAGGAATGTATTTGAAAAACGCAGTCCATTCGATGTACTCAACGAAATCCCGGCTATAACCAAGGAAAGAATGCAGGAATCAATTCAAGATTTCCTCCCCCGAAACCTCTCACAAATCCCTCATTACCAAGTAACTACTGGAGGAACAAGCGGAAACCAATTGGTCCTTTTCCACGATAACCCGATGCAAGCAATAGAAACCGCCTTCAATTTTCGGATGTTCCGCAGGATGGGATACAAGCCAACCGATCGAAAAGCAACTTTCCGGGGTTTTACTTTTCCAAACCTACCCAATGGTGTGTTTTGGAAAGTAAATCCCATCTACCATGAAGTTCAGTTTTCACCCTTTCATATGAGCGAAGAAAACATGCCTTTTTACACTGCAAAACTAAGCGAGTGGAAACCTGCCTTTATTCATGGATACCCATCGGCAGTGGACATCTTAGCCCATCATCTTCTCAATGGTGGGAATGCCCAGTTTTGTAGCACTCTTCGTGGAGTTCTAATGGGCTCGGAAGGTTGTCTTCCCGGTCAACGTGAGAGAATCGAAAAAGCCTTTGGGTGCAAGACATTTACTTGGTATGGGCACACTGAAAGGGCTCTATTAGCTGGTGAATGTGAGTTTGAAAAAACCTATCATCAGTTCCCGGATTATGGTCTTGTAGAGATTCTAAGAAAAGACGGCTCACTAACACGTAATCCAGGAGAGACAGGTGAACTAGTCGGCACAGGATTCTTGAACCGTTCAATGCCTTTCATTAGGTACAGGACAGGTGACTTCGCAACGCTTATTGGATATAATTGTAACTGTGGGCGTCACTGGGATAGATTCCGTGGTGTTCAGGGGAGATGGGATCAACTAATGCTGATTGGTCGATCAGGTTCCAGAATCTCGATCGCCGCTCTCAACATGCATGGATCGATTTTTGATCATGTGGTTCGTTATCAGTATTACCAAAAAACACCCGGAGTATGCGAAATCCATGTAATGCCATCACCCAGTTTCACCCAAACTGATGCCAAAGGGATCAAACTTGCTTTCAAGCAGAAAGTGGGCGGTGAGCTTGATATTATGGTGAAAAAAGTTGAGTACATTCCACTGACATCAAGTGGAAAGGTTTGTTTGTTGATATCAGAGATTGTATCGGATACTGTCCCATTCCTGGTTGAAAATCAGGGGGGCTCCGTTAGGCTAGTTGAGTGATTCAGGGCAGGTCAGGACGAACCGGAGTCAGTGGAAAGGGGCTTCATATCGTAAGCCACTAAAAAGGGAGCCAAATCAAAGATTGGTTCTGAAAGAGACGGCAGTCTTGTCTGTGTGTCGCCTTGTGGTCCCTTCATATACTTTGTTTGAAGTACACTGAGAATCTTCTCGCAAAGGTCCTCGACATCTTCTGACGCATGGATAACGCACCCATCGGGACGAGAAATGCAATTGCTGGCGACAACAGGTATACCTAGACCTAATGCTTCTCGAACACTTACAGAGTCTCCATCCGAACGGGTTGGACGAAGGAATAGATCAGTGAATTTAAAGATTGCACAAAGAGGAAAAGTACCATCTGCTAGGATCACATTCTCGGATATTGCCAGTTTCTCAATTATCGAGTGAGCATCTTGTTGACCGGCAACATCTTTAACTCCGCTCACTAGAAAAAAGAGGCCAATTCGAGGATAGATTTTTCTAAGTACCGGAATTATTTCAAGGAGAAGGTCAATTCCATAGGTATCCCTCCCTGTAAAGTAGTCCCCAAGCCATCCCTGAGCACCAATGATTGGAGAATGTATTTTGAAGAATTCCATAAGGAAGGACGGGATAGTGGAGTCATCAAGTTCCTGAGGACAGGGTGGAATGTAGGCTGGCAACAACACTACTCTTTCTGCTCCTATCCCAAACGAAGTTACCCATTCAACATAAATTGGATTAACACATATAAAGAAATCAATCCATCGGAGGAATAATTCAAATACAGGTTTGAATTTTTTCCCAATAGTCGTATACTCTTTTATCGGTCGGGGACTATGAATAGTCCAGACAACTCTCCTTTTTCGTAGACGAAGGATTGGGAGTGCTATGAATAACGGCCATCCAGAAATGACATGAAAATGAAAAACTCTTGGTTGGGCAGATATTACAAAATACAATAATCGAATTATGCGGCTCAATGCTGATGTAAACCGCCTTGTCATTATGCCTTGCGGAGCCCAACGGTGGATAATAACAGATATCCCTTCCAATTTCAGACAAGATATGAGACGTTGTGTATGGATAGAGACACCTCCATAAGGCGGGGGAGTAAGTGAAATTACCGCGATTTCACGATCTGCTATTTGCATCTAACGTGCCTCTTCGAAATACATCCAATAATGGTGCTAACCACGCGAATAGCTGCTTCTCCATTCCACAACTCCCGTATTCGTGCACTAGATCTGTTCTGGAATCCAATATCATGAAGGCTGAACCCCTCGGGGTCGCTTTGGTATCTGTCCCCACCAGTTGGTTTGTCCCCATTTCACAGGTGACTGGGCGTTCTGTGTCTTCGCGCAATGTCAGGCATCGTACTCCAAGAATGGTAGTCTCCTCTTGGATTCCCCCGGAATCCGTTAGGACAACTTTCGCGTAGGTCATGAGTTCGAGGAACTCGAGATACCCAAGCGGATCACTTTCTTGAGCCGTCTCATTCCAGCAACTCGTTTACCTAGCGCTCCATTCATCAGGCGTTGATGAATCCGAGGATGCATTGAATAGATGATGGAGAGTTCTGAACCCCTCGGGGTTATTTGGACAGTTTTGGGCCTTGTATAAGGTGGAAACCTAGGCCATATGAATCCGCTGAATGCGGGTTGATCTGCGTTCTCAACATCAAGGTGACGCGTTCTTCCTTTCCGGTCAAGCCGGAGCTCCAAAAATCCACTTGACTCTCTCACCGTTTCGCATGAATCTTTCCCCCAGCCGGTAAAACGGAAGCGGGCAATGCGGGAGCGCAACCCGCCAGGGATAGCCGGTCGGGTGTGTGACGGAATGTCAACTGGGAGGCGGGGACTCTCCTCGTCTCCCAACCCGAATAACATACATATATTCCAGAGCATTCCCCGATGCCTCCAAAAAACTCATCTGGTGGAGGTTCTCAGTTTCCTCCACGCACCCACGTTACAAGGTCCCGGTCAGGTAGATCTGTTGCGGTGTCCGCCTGCCCAGCCCTTGATGAAAGCGCTGTTCATTGTAAAAGGCAAAATAAGCACCGATCCGGTCTTCCGCCTCCCACACATTTTCGTAATCGTTGAGATACACCTCCTCGTACTTAACGCTTCGCCATAGGCGCTCGACGAAAATGTTGTCCACAAAGCGCCCCCGCCCATCCATGCTGATCCGGACCTGGGCCGCTTCCAACTTTTCCGTAAAGCGTGGACTCGTGTATTGGGCTCCTTGATCGCTGTTGAAGATCTCCGGACGCCCTCTCCCCAAAGCCTCCTCGAGAACCTCTATGCAGAACTCGACTTCCAGGCTCAACGAGATCCGCCAGGCCACCACGAAACGGCTGAACCAGTCCATAATCGCCATTAAATACACGAATCCGCGCCGCATGCGGATGTAGGTGATGTCGGTTGCCCAGACCTGATCGGGCCGCTCGATCGCGATCCCCGCAAGAAGATACGGGTACACGCGATGTGGCTGGTCCGCCAGGCTCGTGCGCGGTTTCGGATAGACCGCCATCAATCCCATGGTCCGCAACAGGCGGCGGACACGATCAGTCCCAACCGCATGTCCCTGGCTCCGCAACCAATCGGTCATCCGGGTGACC
The DNA here is from genome assembly GCA_964581845.1 of uncultured bacterium. Lineage (GTDB taxonomy): Bacteria > Hinthialibacterota > Hinthialibacteria > OLB16 > OLB16 > OLB16. The sequence continues at coordinate 527 of CAZORO010000134.1, read as the reverse complement.
CCATAAAAAGGGGTCCGGGTGTACTGTTCATCCAACAGCCGCATCAGCAGATCGTCGCACGGATCGAGCGGCACCGGCTGGTAATAGAACGATGAACGTGGCAATCCCAGCAGTTCGCACTGCCGGCTGACAGTCAAGTTGGAGAGGGATGCCTCGATCAACATCCGCCGCTGCTTACTCGAAATCGCCAACTTTTTTTTTCAACCAGTCCAACTCCACCTTGAGTTGGCCGATCTGCTGGTAGAGCCGGGCCACCAATTCCTCATCTTCCTTGTGTTGATGCTCTCGCCGGTCCGAGAAAAAGTCCTTGGCGGATTCCAACAGTTGTTTCTTCCAGGTGGCGACCTGGTTGGGGTGGAGTTCGTACTGGGCCGCCACCTCATTCATTGTCTTGTCGCCACGCAATGCGGCCAAGGCCACCTTGGCCTTGAATTCACCCGGTAAACTGCGACGCTTCCTTCTCATCCAAGCTTCCTCCCAGGCCCATTTCCGGCCTAGGAATCCACCTTATTGACCTGTCCAGTTTT
>CAZORO010000133.1:0-11269 GCA_964581845.1 uncultured bacterium | reverse complement strand
CTTCATTGAACAAGCCGGCGATGGCGCTGAGGCCCTCGCGGCGGTGGACCGGGCTGACTTCGACCTGGTGATCCTTGATCTGCGGATGCCCGAGGTGAATGGTCTTGAGTTTTTGGAGAGGGTCCGCAAGGACCGCCCTCACCTCCCGGTGATCGTGTGTACCGCGGTGCGCGGAATGGAATCCGATTACGACATCTGGGCCAGCCAGGTCACCGCGATCTTGAATAAGCCAGTCGATCTCGAAGTCCTAAAGGGAGAGGTCAGGAAGGCCCTTTCGGAATGAAGGCTTCTTCTCGTAAAAGAATGACCGAATCTTCCAGCTCGCTCACGAGTTGCACGCGTGGGGTATCTTTCAGGCGGAGTTGTACTTCGCTGGGTGTTACAACCCATTTTCCATACTCAGGAGCCATCTTTGTATGAGTCACAGTCTCTTCCCGATTGTCCTTGTTACCCTGCTGACCGTTGGATTTGCTCCCGCCTTCGGTCAAGAGGCTTTCCCCGAGCAAATGCCGATGACCGTAATCGCTCCGGTTGAACGGGTCATACCCAAGACAATCGATATGAAAGAGGCACTTTCATCCTCGGCGGATATCTCCCTGCCGGTCCTTTCCGCCACCGAGTCCCAGGATCTCTTCATGGATTACGCTCCGCTCCCACGCAACCGTAAAGTGAAAATCGGAATCGATCGTGATGTCAACGTGAATGGCCCTTCGAGTGCCAAATCTTCTTTGGGGAAGATCACCCGGCTCAAGGATGGGTCAGTGGTATGGACCCTGCGGATTCGTTCAGCGGAAGCTAAAGGCATCCGCGTCCACTTCGCGGATTGTGTCCTGGAACCGTCGGCGGAGCTGGCCGTCTATGAGTCGCCCGCCGAGGCGGTGGGGCCTTATACCGGCATGGGTCCTAATGGCGATGGCGAGTTCTACACCCCCATCGTCTTCGGCGAAGAGGTGGTGGTAGAATACTCCGCCCCATCTCTCCCCTCCACTCCGCCTTTCCAGGTCATCGGCATCAGCCATATCGCCACCAATGGGGAATTCAAGAGTGATAAGATACTCAACTGCCACAACGATATCACTTGTTTTCAGAATCACGCCGGCTATGTCTACCGGAGTGCCATCGGATTGATGGCTTTCAATGATGGAGGCAGCAGTTACATCTGCTCCGGGAGCCTGTTGGTGGACATGGATCCCAACACTTATAAACCCTATTTCCTTACCGCTAATCACTGTATTGACAACCAAGCGGCTGCTACCTCTCTGATCGTTTACTGGGGATATCAAACAACCTCTTGTAATGGTACTGCTCCCAGTCTCGGCTCTCTTCCCCAGAGCAGCGGTTCTACCCTTCTTTCCACGAGAGCCACCGATCTTTCCGATTACTGTTTACTCCTTCTAAGTCAGGATCCCCCTTTGGGGACCTTCTTCCTAGGTTGGAATGCTTCGGACTCCCTTATAGGATCCTCCGTTTATGGGATCCACCATCCAGATGGCAGCTATAAGCGAATCTCTTTTGGCTCGATTACATCGCAGTTCCCAATCTTTAGTTCTAACCCTGAAATTAAAAGCGCAAATTACTGGTCTGTTAAATGGACATCGGGCGTGACTGAGGGGGGAAGCTCCGGCAGCCCCCTTATCATTTCGGGACAAGTGGTTGGGCAGCTGACCGGCGGGAATTCCGATTTCCCTTGTACAGATCCAAATTCCTTGGATATCTATGGGCGCTTCTCAAAAACCTATCCATATATCTCAGGCTACATTAACCAAGTAGTTCCAACTTACACAATGACCCCAACCAAGACAGGCACCAGAACTCCCACTGGAACCGCCACAGCCACGTCGACACCCACTCCGACACGGACCGCCACAAATTCCGCGACCCCCTCGCCCACCCGGTCCGATACCTTCACCCGGACTGCTACTGCCACCCCTACTCCAACCAGGACACCTACTGGAACCCCAACGCAAACTCATACACGTACCGGTACCGCGACTCGCACGGGAACTCCCACTCACACCGGACAGCCTACTCCGACGGAAACCCAGACATCCTCTATTGGGGATCAGCTTTTCTTTTACTCGATCAACTGGAATGAAACACCCTATGGCCCCATTAACCTGATCGAGCTGCTCGAAACCCTTTAGGGCACAGTGGAGGTCCAGTTTATCTCCAGGATCATCGCCTCATGGGGGGCTTTTATCAAATGAGTAGTCACTCATGACAATGTGGGATATAATTTTCTGTGGTGGGGTGTGAGAACTCTATCCATCGTTAACGTCTTATTATCATATGCCACTCTCACCCCCACCATCTTCCTGACATCTCCCCCATGCTGGTTTCCGATTTCGATTACCCGCTCCCGTCTGACCTCATCGCGGATCGTCCTCTTCCTCGACGCCCAGATTCACGCCTCATGGTGGTCTCACGTGCAAGTGGGAAAATCGAACATCGGGCTTTCAGGGAACTCACCAGCCTGCTGACACCTGATGACCTGTTTATCATCAACCGTTCCAGAGTCATCCCCGCGCGGCTTTATGGAACCAAGCAGGGAGGTGGCGCATGTATTGAAATCCTGCTGCTTGAACAACGTGAACCTTTCCTGTGGGAGGCCCTTGCGCAACGCGCTATCCGTCTGGCTGTGGGGACTGTGGTGGAGTTCTCTCAAAAGGATACCTGCCAGGTAGTCGATGTGCTGGGGGAGGGCCGCTTTGTGTTCCGCTTCTCGGTGGCCTCCAGTTGGGAGGTTTTTCTGGACCGCTATGGAGCACTTCCGCTCCCTCCCTATATCCTCAAGAAACGCGAGACGCTCCCAGAGGAGGAGCGTCGTGAATTGGAGCTACTTGACCGGGAACGGTACCAAACCACCTACGCTAACCGGCCAGGATCCGCCGCCGCACCCACGGCGGGGTTACATTTCGATGAAACCTTGCTTGAGGATTTGAAACAGAAGGGTGTTGAGCTCTGCGAGGTGTTGCTCCATGTCGGGATCGACACCTTCACCCCGGTCATGGTTGAACGGGTTGAGGACCACAAGATGAAGAGCGAGTGGTGCCATTGTCCACCTGTTACCACACAGCGGATTCGAGCACGCCTACAAGGAGGTAAAGGGCGTGTGATCGCGGTGGGAACCACATCCTGCCGGACCATCGAGAGCTACGCGCGTCGAGGCTGGCCGGAAACCCCCATCCGTAGCGAGCTTTTCCTCAAACCAGGTGATCCTTTTCTCGCCACACAAGCCCTCCTCACAAATTTCCACCTGCCGCGCAGCACCCTATTGATGCTGGTGTCAGCCTTCATGGGAAATGACTTGAGACGGCAAGCTTACGAGGCCGCTATCCGTGAAAAGTATCGCTTCTACAGCTATGGGGATGCCATGTTGATTCTTTAGGGGAGTCCCTCTTAAGGTGGAGTGGCGAATTCATTCGCCGATTGTCATACATGCATATCCTTCCACGAAGTCAAATCAAAAAGCGGATGAATTTGTCACTCCACCTTTTCCTTTTTTCACTCTGTTTTTTTATAAAAGCAGACACAATCCCTCAATCTCGCGTGAACCACATAGTGTGTGATAGGGTAAGACATGGAGAGGTGATGGGTGGATGGCCAAGCTGGTTTGCCCTGTATGCGGAAAGAGCAGGGAACTGTTCGAGAAGCCGGAGAAATGGCTCCCCTTTTGTTCTCCGCGCTGTAAGCAGGTGGATCTGGGAAAGTGGCTCATGGGTCAATATGAAGTCTCCAGCCCGCTCGGCCCCGAGAACCTCTCCGATCACTCCGATCACACTCAGCGGGATACGAATGACTGAAGAAACTCCCCCACTTGTCAAACCGGATGAGACAGATCCAGAGATGGCTGGACTTCAACCATCCTTGGCGCCGTCATCTGGTTTCCAGCCACGTCCGGTGATCCGTTTTACCGTGGCGGTCCTGACAGGTCTTGTGATGGGTTTGATCTTTCTCGATCCGCTGTTTGCGCCATGTGTCTGGGTGGTGTTGGTTCCATTGATACTCCTCATCCAGGAACGGGAGAAGCTGGGGAACTTTCTGACGGGCTGGATAGTGGGATTCTTATGGTTTTTCATATCTTGCCACTGGCTGCGTCATGTGACCTGGGCCGGTTGGTTCTGTCTTGGGCTGGTTGAGGGAACCTGGCTGGGCTTGTGGATGATCCTGGCGGGATGTTTCCATCTCCGCTGGCGCATTCTTCTATTTCCGATGCTCTGGGTGTGCATGGAGATGCTGCGCTCGAAGGGGACTGTAGGTTTTTCCTGGAACCTCCTGGGGCATGTAGCCGAACCACTCATTCCCTTGGCGCAGGGATGGGGAGTTTATGGCATCTCTTTCGTGGTGGTGTGTTCCAGTGCCTTGCTCGCGGGGGTGGTCCTGTTTTACGCGGGTAGGGTGCCATGGATACGGATGCCGGAGGGTGCTGGCTTCTTCCTTCTGCTTCCCTTGATCTGGTTAGGAATTGCCTGGTATGAAATCGATCCGGTACCCCAGCCTGTTGATCGTATCGATGTCGGCCTGGCTCAGGGGAGCTTCCCTCAATCCCTCAAGTGGGCAGTTCCCATCAACGAAGCCGTTGCCCGTTATGTCGAGGAGACAAACAACCTTTTGGCTAAGAACCGCCCGGATCTGATCCTTTGGCCCGAGGTGGCGCTGCCGGTGACACTCTCGGAAGAACCCAAGCTGCTTGAATATCTCTTCAGCCAGGTGCGGGATTGGAATGTTCCGCTCTTGTTCGGAATCCTTGATCGTGATTTCCGTTACGGGCCCAATGGTCCCCTTTACAATTCCGCGGTGTTCCTCGATCCCAGGATGGCACAAAATCAAGAGCTTCTTTCCACCCCTCTTCAAGTGAGCCAGTTACTCCGTGGGGAGCTGGCTCCACTCGAGGAATCACGGATCCTTCCATCCGTCTATGCGGTGTCACGCTCCCATCCCGTTCGGATTTATGATAAATCCCGTCTGCTTCCCTTTGGTGAGTTTGTGCCCTTCGGGTATGTGCTCACCTTCATCCAGAAGTTTGTGGAGAACCGTGGAGGCGGAGCTTTCTCTCCGGGACGTCCCGGAGCAGTCCTGGATACCCCGTTTGGAGAGATTGGGCCGTTGATCTGCTTCGAATCAACACATCCTGGACTAGCACGGAAAGCGGTGCTTGATGGAGCGGTGGTTCTGGTGAACATGACCAACGATGCATGGTTTCTACAAACAGCCGCCATGCGGCAACATGCGCTTCAGTGCCGTTTCCGCGCCATTGAAACGGGACGCGCGGTGGTGAGGTCGGCCAACACCGGGATTACCGCTGTGTATCTTCCCAATGGAGATGTGTCCTCGCAATTACCAGTCTGGACTCAAACCTCCGCCATCGCCAGGGTTCCGCTTTACACACATCTGACCTTCCAGACACGTGTCGGGGACTTCTTCGGTTGGTTGTGCCTGATCTGTTTTCTGTTTTCTCTTTGGCTTTCCACTGGCGAGGAATGTGCGAACGAGGAGGATGCCGCTGGATTGGAGTGAGTTGAACTGGATAAGTCCCAGTCACATGAACAGGCCACTCCTTGGCGCACTCCCCGATGCCATCTCTCATTTCCCTCCTCCGCGACACACTCCTCACACTGCGATACATTCCACCGTCTCAACTCGGAGCACTTTTCCGGTATCGTCTTGGCTTTCTATGCCGCAGTGTACTTGGCAATCCATGGCCAACCCGGATTCAATCCTTGATGGAAGGGGAATGGCCTGCGGCCCACAAGCGGGCTCTTAACCTGAGGCCGCCCATTCCCTCACGGTCTTACGAGCATCTCCTCTCATCTTGGTGGAGGTTCCAATCAGGATCATTGGAATTAATCAACCGGCGGGAGACCTTCACTCCGGGTGTCCCCTGGGAACACTTCCATGACTCCACTTTACCTCCCCTTGTGGTTGAGACCTTTCATTACCACCAATACCTTGCTGAGTTTGGTGAGTTGCTCATTTGCCCGGAAACGGATGAAGCGCTGCGTGGGGAGATCCTCGCATCTCTTACCTCCCTGCTGGATGGTTGGTGGGAGCTTTACCCAGTGGGACAGCTTCCGGCCTGGGGTGCATTTGCGATGGCTTTCAGGGTCCGTTCCTGGTTATGGCTTCACCGATTGTTGACCGGATGTCCAGATTTCCAAGCGCGCCTACTTGAGAAACGCCTCGAGAAGCGTGCCTTTATCCATGGCCTTTACCTTGAACGGAACCTGGAGCGCCACCTCGGGGGAAATCACCTTTTCAAGGATCTCTGCGCAATGGCCATGCTCGCCTCCTTTTTCGAGGGTCCCGCTGCCAGCCGGTGGTTCGCCCTTGTCGAGAGGGAGCTTCCACTGCAGCTAGAGATTCAGATTCTTCCCGATGGCGGCCATTACGAACGCTCCCCGATGTATCAATGTCTGGTTCTGAGTGACCTGTTGGATGCGGCTGAGTACCTTCTGGGTTGGAACTCCTCCTGGGTGAAGGACAACCTGTTGGATCCAATTCACCGGATGACCAACTTTCTAACTGGTATCCTCCATCCCGATGGGGAGATTCCGCTTTTCAATGATAGCGTGTTCGGGCAATCGGCTCCCGCGGGGAAACTATTGAAACGTGTGGAAGTTTTGTTTCCCTCCAGTGGAGAGTGGACTCAACCGGACTCCACACTGACCACTTTCCCCTCCACAGGTATCACCCGTCTCCATCATGGCGGTCTGACCTGTATCATCGATCATGGACGCCTTGGTCCGGATGAACTAATGGGGCATGTTCATAACGACACGCTTTCCTTTGAACTCTCGGTGGACAACGAGCGTTTCATGGTGGATAAAGGGGTCTATGAGTACACATCGGGACCGCGAAGATCCGAATGCCGTTCGATCCACTCCCACAACACCCCCTCGGTAGATGGCTTTGAACAAGCCGAGACCTGGGCCTCCTTTCGTGTGGCACGCAGATGGCACATTAAGACCGCCAAGGTAACAGGGGATCCTTCGGGGATCTCAGTGCAGGGAGAATGGGAACGCCCCCGCATGAAATGGATCGGTAGAACCGTGACCTGTGATCCGGGAGGCTCTTTGATCATCCGGGACGAGATCCGTTGTAATCAGACTCGTACCTGCCAGATCCCCTTCCTTTTCGCGCCAGGTATCCAGGTCAATGTTATCCGGAGTCAACAGGAGTGCTTCTTGTGGCACTGGGAGGCACGCAGTGAAAACCGTCATTTGTGTGGATGGATTGAGTCCACCTCTCCTGCGCGGGTGAGCGTGGAAGACACCGTTTCCTGGCCCCGGTTTTACATGGAATTCCCTTCATCCAGAATCCTCATTCGAGCGGAGGTTCAAACACACATCGTGGTTTTCAACTATTTGGCAACCAGTTGGGATGCTTTCAAGGGGCTTCCCGCTTTGAAGGGGATATATCTCAGTGAAAGTGGATCGAGATGAGTCAACAAGAGAAAGGTCTTCCGCGTATCGCCTTCATTGATCTCGCTTTCAACTGGCCACCCGTTGGAGGTTGCTGGGTGGATCTCAAGGAGATCATTACCCGCCTTCAGAACCGTGGCTTCGAGGTACGTCTCTTCACCCCGGTCTGGACTGACTACTACCCGCGTGGCGACATCCGGGTTGAGCTCCCCTTTCCCATCACCAAGATCTACTTCAGCCGTTTCACATTCAATGCCTTCCACTTAAGGAAACGCTTTGGACAAGCGGTGAGGGCATGGAATCCCGATCTTGTCTTTCTCGGCGAGGGATACCACCTCAAGGGACACCTGCTCGATCATTTCTCCCGCGATTTCCCCACCTACTGCCGTTTCTATTCCTACGACAGCAACTGTCTCAACCTGCATTACTGGCTTTATGACCAGGGAAGGATCTGCGATGGGGGTTTCCTGTCCGATCCCGCGCGCTGCCATCGCTGCTGGCATCCCGGCCTGTCTTTCCCCAAACGTCTCGTGAAGATCGCGCTTGGATATCCAGACCAGCATCCCCAGTTGCACTTCACTCAGGAGTACGCCGCTGCGCTGGCCTTCACTCCGTGGTACCGCAAACGGCTGCCCCGCTGGCTTGCTCGCGCGGAAGCATTGATTGTTTACAATGACTTCATTGCACGTTTCTTCCACCCCTACTCAGACCGTGTGCGCGTGGTACCGTCGGGGATTGATACCTCTCGCTTCATTCCCGGACCAACGCCCTCCCATCCCAGGCCGGTCATCCTGGTACCGGGACGGATCAATGATGAGCTTAAGGGTTTTAAGACAGTGCATGAGGCATGCCAGCAGCTTCGCTGTGAGGGGTATGACTTTGAGGTAAGAATCACCGCGGCCTTCGGGATGGGTTTCGCCGAGGAGTGGATCTGTAATCTGGGATGGGTTCCGCAGGATCGTGTTCCTGAACTCTACAAGGATGCTGACATTGTCATCATTCCGAGCTTCTGGGTTGAACCTTTTGGAATCACCACCCTGGAGGCAATGGCCTCCGGCCTTCCCGTGGTGGGCTCCCGGATTGGAGGGATCGCCGAGACCTTGGTGGATGGAGTTACCGGTCTACATTACGAGGCGGGGAATGCCATCCAGCTGGCCGGGGCGCTTCGCAAGTTGCTGGATTCCCCCAGCCTACGGTGCAACCTGGGTGAAGCAGGCCGCCGCCGGGCAGTAGAGGTTTATGATTGGGAAAGAGTGGTGGAGGATTTTTACGCGAGACCTTTCGAGGAGTGTTACCGGCGGATGAAAATAGCTTAGTTCAGGTTGCGTAGCGTCACTCGTGAAGGATGAAAATTGGCCATCGCGTCTGGTCGCTTGGTAATACAACCACCAGGCCACAATTACAAAGACCATTTGAAGGGGGTTGTTCTTATCTGATGCCGTAGAAGACCGGAATTTACTTCCGTGATAATCACAAGCGAAGTCCAATTCCTCGGACTTTGTTTGCGCCGGCCAGGGCTTCCAACTCAGGACCGTGAATGAACAATCCCTCCAAAGCGAATCAATTCGCCACTCCACTTGTTCCTCCCATTACCTCCCCACTTGAACAAACAGATCGAGAATCTTGTATTGGCGATTCCATAAGAGCCTTGTGGCAAGGGAAAGCAGGAGCAGATAGATCACCATTGCATAAAGGAAACACCCTCCCAGAGGTAAAAGGCTGGTGCCAGAAACTTCTTGATGCAGCAGACCTTTGAAATGGCAGACTAAGAGGGGCGGAAGACTGAGCAAGATGAGTACTCCCGTGTTGATATAGTTCCACAATGCGAAGAGACAACCACGCTTTTCGCTCCCGGTTTGAGAGAGGACGTTCTTGCCTGTGGTGGATACCGGCATTGGCAGAATTACCGAGGACAGACTTCCCCATCCCAACACCACCAGCAAGAGAATAAACCCCAGCGAGAGGTACACTGGACTCACATGAGGGCTTCCGAAAAGGGTGCAGAGGGTGGCTATAAGCAATGAATTCCACACCAGAGATACCAGCCCGAAGGCAAGACTCTTCCCCATTAGTAGCTTCTCCATGCTGAGGGGAGTCATCAACAAATGTTGAATCGCACGTCCCTCGAAACCCAATGAAAGAAAACAGACCTGAAACTCGACATAGAGCAGAATCAACAGACTGGGCAGGAGGAAATCCATCCCTTTCGCCAGGATCTTTTCAAGATTGAAACCGGCCTGGGAAATTACTCCCATGAAGGGGAGCAGGAAAAGAAAGGACTGTTGAATCAGGAGTGTCTTGATGGCGGGTTCCCTTCGCATCATCTGTAATTCTTTACGGAAGACCGCCCATAGAGGTCCTTTTAGCAGGCTTGGCTTGATTGCATGGCCGGTGGGTATGGATACCTGATCCCAGTCCCTCCCCAAAAATCGCCCGGTGGTAGGAGTCTCCGCCTCACGCAGCAGGGCGTGCCTGAGAAGCAGAATCCCCACCCCTCCCAAGAGGGGGATGGAGATCAGCGATATCATGGCCTGGAAAACCAGGAGAAGCGGTGCTTCCTCCCGGGGAGCGATTAGACCCGAATGCCAGAAGGGAGGTGTCCATCCCACCCAATAAGGTAGGTTCACCGCTAGAAGCCTTCCTGATATTCCACGTGGATGGCTGTAAAGCGTGAACTGCATCACTGTAAAGACAGCAGCACCCGCCAACGGCATTAAAAAGCGGAGCAGATCCTGGTAGCGGCGGCGCCTGAGAAGATTCGCGGATAGCAGCGAGATTCCGATGCGTAGCTGGGCGGTATGAATCACAAAGAGGATGAGTATCTGAAGGTTGATGAAGAAAAGAAGGGGATTGCTGGAAGCTGCGAACAGCAGAATCATCAAGCTCGGAAGAAGAAATACAAAACCTGGAGAAAGGGCTGAGAAAGCCAGTATCACACCATACAGAGCGCTCACAGGAAAAGGATAAAGTTTGGCTTTCTGGATTTCCTGAGTATCACCAAGTTCTTTTCCAAAAAAAGGTGAAAGAAGAGAATAGATGTAATAAACAGCGAAACCGAGGGTGATTAGATGATCGGCGTTTTTATCACCGGATCTTCCTGTAAGAACAAGTGAACTCATGCCAAAGGCAAGCAATAATGAAGCGGGAACAGCAATGATGAGGAGAACCACCCAAGCCTGACGGCCCGGCCCGCTCGATGTTCTGGATTGCCGCCAACTCTGTTTCCAATGGACCGCCAATAGGAGGAAAAACTTGTCCATGGGAAAGGCTTAGCTCTCAAGAATCTCTTGGATTTTTCCCAGCAGGGAAGACGGAGAAAAGGGCTTCTGAATGAATCCGGCCAATCCCTTACCCGCGAAACGTCCAGTCGCATCCTGCTCACTGTAACCACTTGTGAGGATCACGCGTACACCGGGACGGAATCTCCGCATCTCCCGGAATGCTTCCTCACCATCCATGTGAGGCATGGTCATATCCAATAACACCAGAGTAATCTGGTCAGCTTCCTTCTGAAATAAATCGACCCCAGCACGGCCATCGCTGGCGGTGAGGACACGGAAACCATGTGACTCCAGCATCCTCTGGCATACAGCCCTGACTGTCTCCTCATCGTCTACTAGCAGGATGGTGCCTGAGGGTTTCCATGCTAATCCGTTCTTCTCCTCCTGGCCAATGAGTTCATCCTTGGGCAGATCACATGCGGGAAACAGGACCTTGATGGTGGTACCCCTCCCAACCTCGGAGTACACCTTGATGGCGCCTTTATGGCCTCGCACGATGCCAAGAACCGCCGCCAGTCCTAACCCCCGGCCCATGAACTTGGTGGTGAAAAAAGGATCGAAGATCTT
>CAZORO010000132.1:0-11281 GCA_964581845.1 uncultured bacterium | reverse complement strand
TCAGAGGATACTCGATGATCCCAGTCGCTCCAGCGCGCCGCAACTCGGGAACAATCCGCCGTACGACGATCTCATCGACCACTACCTCCACCGCATTCCACCCCTCCATCCCCGCAAGAGGGGAAATGGTCGGCTTGTTCAGTGAGGGAAGGACCGCTAAAACGCCGTCAAAAGATTGAGGCGGAACATTCATCTTCAATCCCACCTTGGCCTCGGCGTTGAGCGCCCCCTGGAGCAGGATCACCATCCCCTCGATCTTGTTTCTCTTCCAATCATCCTGCCAGCTGGTGTGGTTGGCAATAAAGCGTGTGGTGGAACACAACAACTCCTCGACAATACGAAGCTTGTTGGCTCGCAGGGAACTACCGGTTTCAGTCAACTCAACAATGGCATCCACCAGATTTGGAACTTTGGCCTCGGTGGCTCCCCATGAGAACTCCACATCGGCTGAGACACCCTGTTTTTCGAGCCAGCGGCGGGTGTACTGTACCAGCTCCGTGGCGATTCTCTTGCCCTGCAGGTCTCTGGCGGAATGGATGAGCGAATCTTCTGGAACCGCCAGTACCCAGCGCACGGGGTGGAACTCCTGTTTGGCGTATTCGAGCTCACAAACCTGGTGAACATCGGAGTTGTTCTCCTGGATCCAGTCATACCCAGTCAGACCCGCATCGAGAACACCCTGTTCCACATACCGCGACATTTCCTGCGCACGCAGTAAGATGATTTCCAAATCCGGATCATCCACATAAGGTGCATAAGACCGTACCGAGGCGGAGATCCTCCACCCCGCTTTCTGGAACAGCCTGAAGGTGCTCTCTTGAAGACTGCCTTTCGGCAGGCCGAGTCTTAAGACTTTCTTCTTCCCGGTATTCACTCTCTTATCTCCTTCATGTTGTCCCTGACCATGGTCATCTTATGGATAGTTGGCTCAGGTAATCGTGAAGACCACGTGATAGCAAGACCATGTCCGTTCCCGTAACCAAAAAATCAAAACCTTGATCAAGACGTGTTTGCCCTAGGTCAGGTGTCAGAGAGATCGTACCGGCCAGTTTGCCTTGCCTATGGGCGGCATCGCGTACGGAGAGTATCGCCGCTTCAACCTCCGGATCGCTTACCATGCCTGGCTTACCCAGGCAGACTGTGATGTCATACGCTCCCGCGAAGAGGACATCAACCCGCTCCACATCGGCTATTGCCTCCGCATTCCGGAGTCCTTCAATGGACTCAATCTGCAAAACCAGAAGAAGATCCTCATTCGCCCGGCTGGTGTAATCCGGAATCGGAATCCCCCAGGTCTGCGCGGCCACATCCGGTCCAAAACCACGGATACCCCGGGGAGGGTAGAGAATTGATTTGACAATCTTCTCCGCATCTTCAACCGTGTCCACCATCGGTACCACCAGCCCCTCGGCGCCCATGTCCAGCGCTTGCTTGATCAGCCAATGCTCTCCACAGGTCACCCGCACCAATGGGGCGGCGCGTCCACGGCTTCCTGCAATCATGTTGGCCGCTGTCTCACGTCCAATCGATCCATGCTCCAGGTCGATCCAAACGAAGTTCACCCGCTCCTCGGTGGCGGCCATCTGGCTGATATGAACGGAGGGAATGACCAGGATAGGGCCAATTGCCTTTTCTCCCGCCTTCATCCGGCTACGCAAACTGGTGTACTTTTTCATCTTTCCGTGTGCCTCCTATAGCCACCGCACCGGTAATACTCAATCCCACCGGTTTCCGGTGGAGGGCGAAGTTTACTGGATTTGACCAAAGGTACTATCCCACCCGCCGTTCATCCAAGAGTTCCCGGTAGAGCCCGGCCATTTGGGTTACCATACGCGAAACGCTATACTCCTCGCGGATTTTTGTCACGGCTCTTTCGCCCGCCCTGCGCAATCCCTCTGGATCGGTCAACACTTGAGAGATCCACTGGGCCAATGTCTCGGGTTGGTCATCAGGGGTGATCCAGCCATTCTCTCCTTTCTGGATGAGTTCCTGGCAGCCGCAACCGGGCGTGACCAAGGCGGGAGTGCCGCACCCCATCGATTCCAGAACCACATTGGGCAATCCCTCCGAGGAGGAACAAAGAACGAGCAGGTCCGCCGCATGATAAAAATCAGGCACATCCTCACGTACCCCCAGAAAAAAGACCTGCTCCTCCAGGCCAAGAGTCTGGGATTGTGCTTGCAGGGCTGGAGCAAGACGGCCTTCCCCCAAGATCCATAGACTTACTTGAGGGAGGCACTTCAGGATGATTTGGAAGGCCAAAAGAAGCCGGTCCACCTGTTTCTCCTGATCAAGTCTCCCTATGAACAGGAGAACGAGCGCATCCACGGGAGTGTGGAGCTCAGCACGGATCTCTTCACGGGCTCGTTGTGGCCTCAGCCGCTCCAGGTCGATTCCATTGTGTATCAAGCGGACATGGCCTCCCGCACATCCCATTTCCCGGGCGAGGAATGCCACCACCTCCCGTTGGTTGGCCACTACACGGTCCGCCTGCCGTACAGCCCAACTGTCGATGGGCCAGCGGAAACGGCCGCGGTCCAGCAACCGGCTCCGCATCGAGGCGATCCAGGGACGGCGGCGGAAGAGATGCGCGGCGGCTGTATAGGAGTCATCATCTATCAGCCAGGCATGCGCCAGGACCACCCCATCCTGGTCAAGCGCTTTCCGGAGCCGGTAAACCCGTCCCACATCGAAGTGCGACCTCCGGGGGATGATTCTGACACGGATCCCTTTCAGTTCGAGCATCTCCCGGTAGGGAGCGGTATTCTCGGAAAGACAATAAACCCATGGCTCAAAACCCTCCGCTGGGAGACGGACCGATAACTCATAGAGCTGCCGTTCAGCCCCACCCCAGGAAAGCTGGCCAATGATCTGGGCTATGCGCCACATGGCTTAGTGGAAGGTGCCGGAGAAAGATGGACCATGACCGCCAGCAGCACCCATGGGAGGTTGTCCTGGATGTTTGTATCGAAGAGGCTATTGAACGCAAATCCACAGTATCCCGCCGCCAAACCCACGAAGAGTGGTTCAATGAGTGGATCATTACGGACACGTGTAAGACCTGTTCGCATCGCATTCCAAGCCCATAGAAGGAAGAAGAGGTAGGCCGAAAAACCCACGATCCCCAATTCGGCTAAAACCTCCATGTAGGTGTTCTCAGCGGTGGTCTTCATGTCCAGCATGGTGGAATAGGTCCTGGCCCTTGGGCCGATGTTGCTGAATCCAATTCCAAAAACCGGGTGATTCAAAAATTCAGTCCAGGCAACCACGAGGAGTTGTTTGCGGAAACTCATGGAGGCGAGTGCTTGCGAGGCGCCAGGGCCACCTCCCCGTATTCCAGTCAGGGTGAGAAGTCTTGCGCGGGCATCCGGCAGACTTAAGAGAGCCAAAACTCCAACAAGGCAGATCACCAGTCCTAGGCGGCGGATTTTCCCTCTCCCAAGCCATACGATGGCGAAGAGAGTGAAGGCCATCGAAAGGTATCCGCTGCGTGAGTAAGTCTTGATTAGAATCAGAAGCTCCAGCACGCAACCAGCCAAAAGGATCAAACGGATTGGCCATCTTCTGGATTGATAAGCCCACAACAGGAGGACGGGCACGCTGAAAAGCAGGAGAACCACGAAATCATTCGGGTTCTCGAAACTACCGGCTACCCGGAAGATATCATCAATTCCATACAATACAAAATTCGCTGGCCCGGAAAAACGCCGCTGGAGGAGTGATTCCTGCAGAGCCACTAGCATGGGAAAGAAACTGTAAACAGCAAAGGCTTTGAGAAGACGTACCGCGCTCCGCTGGTTGGGAATAAATTGAGTGAGAACCATCCCCATGACCGGCAAGGTGAGGGGAGCAAGAAGCCATCGGAAAGCTGACCGGACACTATAGGAAAAGGCACATGCTGACCCCAGGCAGATCAATGAAAACGGGATGTGAGCCAGAGCGGCTGACGGCAATCTAAACCGTGAAGGGATGGAAATCAGACAGCTCATGAGAAGGATCCATACACAGGCAAGGAAGACTACCTTGCTCAGCGTCAGAAAAGGGATACCCGTAAAAGATAATCTTTCCCACTGATCGAGGATCACACCAATGAAGGAGAGATGCACCGCCAAGACAGGCCAACGGGTGATTGCGAGCACAAGGGCAATTCCAGCGGTAAGGGCGGGAAGGAAGTAGAGGGGACGGATTCCATACACCGGTCCCCAGTTTTCCAGCAGAGCGAGAATCATGGCCAGCGCCATGATGATGCCAGCGGTTAGAAATATGGCTCCAGATAAAAACTTCTCATCCTGAACACTTCTAGTCCAATTATTACTGACAGGGGTCAAAGTGCTCACCTGAATCCCTCCCTGGAAGGGCGGGCTGACTGGTAGATCTGGGGCAGAGAAGGAAGGATATCCGCAGGGATCTCAGGTAGGCCGAGCGAAGGGGCACTTGGTAGCTCCGCTTTCTCCCCAAGAGCATATTTGTACACGCCAAAGGCTCTTCGAGCGGAATCAAGATCTCCTTGCCCCATGAAGGCTAACCCATACAAGAACCACCGTTCTGTGGTTTCTCCACCTCTCTCCAAGGCGATTCGCAAGGAATCAAGAGCTTTGCTGTAGTCACCTGATTGAATGGCCAGGACCGCAAGGAGATGATGATCATCAGGTGTAAGGTGGCCTGCTTTCGCCTTCCTTTCAAATGCCTGGATCGCACCTTGGATATCTCCCGATTTAATAGAGGCTTGGACCAAACCATCATAGGCGAGGGGGTCTCCGGGATTCAGTTCAAGCAGGAACTCAACAAAGGGCGAGGCTTGATCCACCTTTCCCTGGGCCAGATAGTAATCGGCTAGAAACCTCGCGCTTTTGTCGGACTTCCCCTCAGGCCGCTCCCAAAGCTGTTGAATCAGGCACAGAGACTCCGCCTCGCGCGCGGGATCAGGAGGATTCTCAAGCCGGGCCCGGTTGCGGAGAATAATTCCCTCCAGCCAGAGGTAATAGTTGCTGTCTGGACGTAGTTGGCGTGCTTTTTTGAGATAGCCAACGGCTTCATCCAGGAGCTGTTTCTTATTCTCAGTGTCAGTGTCTTTAGGCAAAGACTCAAACTGGTGCAGGTTCTCTTCCGCAAGATGACTTAAATACCACACGCTTGTGTCCCGGTCGTGGCGAAGAACAACGGGTGAAAAAAAATGGACAACACCCAGGAATCCACCACAAGCCAGGAGAGCACATAGCCAGGCTCGAAGAACCCTCCACGGGGTAATTCCGCCACTCATCACCATGCCTTATCCTCTAGTCAATCTTCTCAAACCGGATCGCCAGTGAGCGTATGAGAGCCCCCTTCATTGCCTCATTGGGAACCGCCCAATAGCGGATCTGGGCCCGGTTTCCAGTCCCGGTGGTAAATCCGCTCAAGGGAACCCAGTTCCCCCATTCTTTCCCTGTTTGACTCCAGCGTATCTCCCCAGTGCCCTGTATGGGAACTTGCGCGATCCATTCCACCTCAATATCCGGCTTCCAGTTGCTTTCGTCGGGAAGACGAAGAACCGGAGTGATGATTTCTGGGAGAGCTGACATCCGGAAACCGGAGAAACCGGGCCAGGCTCCACGGTGATTTCTGATGGTCCAATCGATGCCAGGTGGTTGAAGTTCAATCAATTGAGAGGGGAAACGGCCATCCGCATGGGTATTGGAGGGAGTCAAGTCGAATTTGCACTGATCCGATTCAATGGTGACAGATGGCATCGGGAATCCCACAAATTGGTAGTTGTCATGCTTATAGTAGGCCGGTGAGATCATCGCCAGGATGGGACTCTTTTCCCAAGGCAACCGTGCCTTGAAGGGTTTCCCAGACCAAAGGGGGGGCGCCTGGAGTTGGAATGGGCTGAGCCACCATCCAGTCTGGTATTGCCAGGCGGCGGCCCCGGCATGGGTGGCGCTACGAATGTCGGAGGTATCAAGGATATCCAGACTCATGACAGGAACATCCTTAAACTGGGCATCATCGGATATGCGAAACGTCCTTTCTCCAGGCTCCAGGGATCTTTGTGTGAAGGAAGACATCTCCTCGACTGACCCGAACACCTTCGCACAAACCCGTCCATCCGTTTCAAATGCTAGTCTGATTTCCCGCGGAACCTCGCTACGGAAGCTCTGACGGTGCCACTTGGTACGGCTGGTTGGATCCTTGGGAAGGAGGTCAATTCTTGTCTCCCAATCAAATGCGGTCTGGGGAGCCAGGACACTCAAGGTGGCATCATAGATTTGCGCGGGGTTGAGAACCGGGAGAACCACGGACGCTGTCTGATTCCACCGCATCTCACTGCATACCAAAAGCAAGGATTGTGTGGGACGCCCTCCCACATTCTGTACGCGGGCCAACATCCTCAGAGGCTCTCCCGCTGGATATGCCTCGCATTGTTCAAGCGGACGTAATTCAAGAATCTTTATTTCAGGGGGTGTTTCGATCATCACCGTGGCTGATCTGGACACAGTTTTTCCGGGGATCTGGATATTGACTTGAAAAACCAACTCGCCAGGATGCTCGCTGGCCTGTTGGAGCCATTGGAAATTCCGCGTCTCTCCTGGGAAGAGACTCCATGGATATCCCCCCTTTTTACGGATCTCTTGATCGATCCGTTTCATGGAATTGGAATCGTTTCCCCCCATGGCTTCGGCATTCAACAACTGGATAACATCCGTGGAGTTGTTCTGGACCTTAACTGTCAACAGGACCGGTTCGCCGGCAACTGGATCGGTGGGGCTTAGTACGATCTCCGAGACCTCCGGTTCCAAACCAGTCGCTGGTTTCACCCAAGAGTGATAAAGGCCCAGCCAATCATTCGCATTGGCCAGAATGGAGGGTGCGGGCGCCGCACGGAAGGCATCTTGGCGGGATGTGGAATCCCAAAAGTAGAGGGCCACCATGAGATCCGGCTTGAAGGGGATTGAGGGAGGAACAGAGATTGTGATGGTTTGTGTGGATTCCGGTATGTCGAAAGGTTCGCTCTCAAATGCCAAATCCTTACAGGAATAAAACCGGGCTTGCCCCTTTCCATTGACCAATCCACCGCTCCATTGGACCCGCAACCGTGGCCCTTCTTGGGATGAGCTCCAGGCAAGGCTCAAAGAGTCGAGGGTTATGGGGAAATCATAGGAGAGGGTGGGATCTCCATGTAAAAGAAACTGATCCACGACTCCTTTCAGCTCCGGGGTCTGAAGCAGAAATTGACACTGCGCATAGGCACGAGCCACCGAAATGGTGCTGAGATGATGATTCCAAATGGCGGCACGGTGTTGAGCTCCAAAACGCTCCTGATCAGTGGCGAATTCGCTACCCGATGAACCAAGAACCCCGATCGCCCCACGTGCCGGTGCCTTGATGAGCGCCTCGGAGACCGAAACCTCACCAGGGAAGGTGGGCCAGTTTACGGAGGCCGACCAGCAGGACCGCATGTTAACAAAGGAGTATTTACCCTTATTGGTCAGGCGGTCCACATCACTGTCTGGACGGTTCAATCCCTTGAACAAAGACTCATGGCTCCAAACCGTAATGCCCCCATGTCCAGCATACTCGACCAATCGTGCTCCCTCAGACCATTCCTTGACAACATCATCACGGATACCTCTAGCTTCTTTTGCCACTCGTCCAACCGCCTCAAACTTGCGGAATGGATCGAGGGGGTATTCTTCTTGACGCAGGAGTTCCGGGACGCAAACACGGTTGAAGCCATTGTTCAAACATGTCTCAACCTCTTCACTAAATCCATCATCGGTAAGATGTAGGGATGTTGTCCGCCACCAACCCAACTGCCGGTCCTCTATATCCTCTTTCACCTTCCCAAGGTACGCCTCCAATTCAGTGGTTGTACCAACTGACACGCGTGATACCAACAAGTCAGGAAACGCATCATCTCCAAAAAGGTACACAAACCATTGGTCATTACTGTGGATGACGGCACGGGTTTGAAGGGCAGGGGAGGGGACCAGATCCTCGACACGTGATCCGAGCCGATTGGTGGGGTCCCAACGGGCTTCTCCCACCAGCCAGAGGTACTGCGGACGAGGATGTTGATAATGTGTCAAGGCATAACGGCAATAATCACGGATTGATTGAATGCTTTTCTCTCCATGGGAAAACTCTTCATAGATTTCATTCGTTGTGGCAATCCGCGAGGTAAAACCTCTCCGTTGGGTAAGTTGGAGGTATTCCTCAAGTTGGGGGACAAAACGAGGATCAGTCACCACCAAAAGATCTGCTTGGCTGGTATTATCCCGTAAATTACTTTTCCCAGCACACATTTCGATCCTGTCAGGAGGATTCGACTGGTTCAGATCCACCAGCCACCATTCGCCAGGAAAGCTGGAGGAGGGTCCGATCACACTGGTTTCATCCCTCTCGATCTGTTTAACACTCACATGGGGAGTGTCTCCTTCGCTGAAGCCAAGAAAGCGCCAATCTCCAGCCGATGGGGTGATCCTCCAGCGTGCCAGAAGGGAAGGTGTGTCATGGCCCGTACAGCCGGTGGGTGCATGCTCAACCTTTGTCAATGATTGGGACACATTCCAAAGCCCTGGATACCACACACGTACCCAGTCCATACAAAGCCCATGAGCCTGTTCTATAATGGGAGGGAGCTTGCCCCGGAATGATATGCTCAGGCGGTTTCCTCTCCGGCGAAGTTTTTCAGAGGGTACTTTCAGACTGACCAACTCGGTATTTGAAGGAAGAACACAATCCGCTAACTCAAGCTCATTCAAAACGACATGGAGACTGCCACCCACTTGATAATTTTCCGGTAGCTGGAAACGAATCTGTAATGCTGAGGAAGCCGAGCTGACCTCCCGTGAAATCATGTTCCTATCCAATAAACCGGGACGATCAGTGATGAGAGAATCTTCCTCGCGGCGCAGATCTTTCCAAAAGATATTGACCGCCGCAGAGAGAGTTTTCTGGCAAATATACACATCAGGGTGATCTTGTTCGATATGAGTCATGCGCCAGTCCCAATCCCGGATGGAGACCTGTCCAGTTTGGGATACCGCCGTTGGGGTCGTGCTTGCGGCTGACAGGATATCTGTAGCCTCGCTGATCCTGGCTCCCGGTGTGGCGCTCCAACCAAGATAGTAAATGGATTCAGAGGACTCATCTGTTCCGGCGGACGGACAAAAGAACCAGAACCGGTCGTCCTCTTTGAGTTTCGCTGTGTCAGCCGCCATCACCCCAAGAGGAAAGGGTTTCCCATGATGAAACAATGAGAGATACCTAGTATCGGGAAGGGAATTATCGAACCCCACCGAGAGGAGGTCCTTGGCGGCGAAAGAAACAATCCCTGGTTTGGAGACTTTGATCCGGTATACCGGTTCTTCTTTATTCAATTGTAGTTCGGGAGCCACGGAAACCTCCATAGAAGGTAAAGGTCTGGGCGCTATTGGAAGGTCATCAGGATTGGCAACCAGATGCTTTGCGATCTGGAGGAAAGGATCTTTGGTGGTTGCGGTCCTTGATGCCGGGCCGGGATTCCCAAATGGCCGGGAAAAAGTCAGCTCAAAAGTGGCTTCTGAGATGTTCGACACGGTTTCCGAAAAAGAGCCAGGTGATTTGTCTGAATTACTGGATCTATGGGTTTTTGAGAGATTCTGAAACCGGAAAGAACATATTGGGATGTCTGAGAGCCACATCCTTTTAAGCGAAATCCAGCTAGTGACACCACTGACATTCGAGGCCGTTATGATGGATTCTTTGGAATGGGACATACTCCTTCCACCCAGGAATCTCCAGCTCAGTGTCACATCCTCCGGAAGCGCCAAGGCCAATGACCTAACCCGGAAACGATTCTTCTCAAAATGGCAAGTGAGAATGGCTCCGGTAGGAGAGGTTCGTTCATAATAAAAGGTGTCTTGCGGATCAAGGTATTCCTTGAGGATCGCTTCAGAGGCAAAGGTGGTCTCTGAAAGTATGAGCCAGATGATTCCAGCGATCAGTGAAAGGCATCGGCTAAGTCCCGGTGGTGGTAGTAATCGAATGTGTGTCATTCCTTCATGCATCCAATAAAACAGGAGGATCGGCGGATAAGAGCCATTCAAGGCGAATAGTGACATTTCCAAGGGGTTGGTGAAAGGGTTCAAACAGGATCTTAAAATGAGACATAATGTATCTTATGCGACATGATGGTTCCGGATAAAGAAGATTGATTGTTGTCCTAACAGAGTCCTCCTCAAAGTTGACATCGCTGTGCCGATATTCATATAGTCCAAGTAAGAAACATCTTCCGGAGACTCCCCCCCCGACATGAGATCCCACTCCGCTCACCTTTCCCTGACTGCCACTGTACTTTATCTATCCATTACCAGCGGATGGACGGCTTCCATGGATCAACCGAAAGTCATTTATGGCGATGATAACCGACTGGAATTCTACGAGGTCACCGACGAAGCCTTGCGTCTGATGTCTGAATCGACTGTGGTTATGGTGAGTAAAAGAACTCTCACCGCTAGTGGTGATGGGTACGACATCGATACATCCGATACATTACTCAGCATGGGTTTTTGTTTTGATGAACGTTTCCTTAATCAACCGACCCCAGGTTATTGTTCGGGATTTCTTGTGTCTCCTAACCTCATCGTTTCCGCGGGTCATTGTATTGGTGATCTGAGCAACCGTGCTGTTCTGTTTGGATTCCGGATGAATGGTGCGAATGACATGGTAAGTCATTTCCCCCTGGAGAATGTCTACTACCCAACCAAAGTGGTTGCCAGCTCCACGGGAAATTCAGACTGGGCGGTAATCCAACTGGACCGGAATGTAGTGGGGCGTGATCCTCTCCCATTCAGGACCTCCGGAACCATTCCGAACCAACAAACCGTAGCTGTGATGGGATACCCGATTGGGTTGCCCCTCAAAATCGCGGGTGGAGCCTATGTCCGCGAGAACTCGGATCCTGATTTCTTTGTGACCAACACCGACACCTATGGCGGCAATTCCGGTTCGGCGATTGTTAACCTGGACACTTATGTGGTGGAGGGTGTGCTGGTGCGTGGCGATACTGACTACCAAACTGATCCCAAACTCAATTGTAAACGTTCCATTGTTTGTCCAGAAACGGGATGCACCGGCGAGGATTGCACACGTACCACGGAATGGGCCCAGATTGTGCTGGATTATGAGACTCCCACCGAAACCCCAATGGAGACTGTGGCCACACCCACCCAGACTCCCTCGATGACGGCCACTCCAACAATCACCCCTACCCCAACACCCTCCCCGACTGTTTATGATGACCATGGTAATACACCTT